>NZ_JBHSPA010000117.1:0-82505 GCF_042656245.1 Nonomuraea insulae | reverse complement strand
TGCTCAGCCAGCTCCTGCGGCTCGGTACTCGGCATAGTCGCGATGTCGGCATAGATCAAGGCACAAAGCTCGTAGCGGCCGTAGCGGTCAATGGTCTTGTTGAGGGCGAGTTCGTCGGGGGCCGCTCGCGGGCTTTGAGCTTGTTCATCAACCACGTGCCGGGGTCCGGTTCCTGTGCATCTGGCCTGGTCATGTCGATCGCTACGACGGCGTGGGGGCGGGCGAGACATCACGTCGCTCATCGCCCAGTACACCCGTGATTCGGAGCTGGCCGGCAGGTGTTCATCGTCGCGGACCAGGCGCCGGTGCAGCATCAAGGTGCCGCATGTCTGCTCGACGATCCATCGTTCTCGGCTGGGGGACGAACCCCTGGTCGGCGGGGTTGCGTTCGACGATCTCCACGTCGATCCCGAGTCCGGCCCCGTGGTCGACGACCGTGTTCTTGAACCCCTGATCGACCAGGGTTTTGGTCACCGTGCTGGAGGCCTGGGCTGCGACTCGGTCCAGCAGAGCGGTCCCGGCGGTGTTCTCGTGCGCGGAGGCGGCCAGCACAACCACCGCGATGACCAGGCCGAACACGTCCACGGCCAGCCCTCCCTTGCGGCCTGGCATCTTCTTGGCCGCGTCGGTGCTCGTCGTGGTGGCGGAGTGGTGGCGGTGACCCCCGGCCGCCACGTGGACGCTCTGGGTCAGCTCAGCGACCAAACAGAGACCCGAAACCGTCGGTGCCGACAGGCACGATGAACTCGTGACGACGCCCCCGATCACCGGCATCGCCGACCGGCCGCCTACTGCAGTGATGGCACCTCATCACTGGACGACGCGGCCTACGACCAGCTGTTGTTATCTTGAGTTACTCTTAGTAGTCAGCCATGTAAGGCAAGTAACGTGTCTCCGTACTCGCCTTACCGATATTCAGGGGTCTTCAGGCACGTCAGGCACGTTGCCTCGCTACCACCGCCCGGAGCGGGCGGTGGCCGTCGACGAGTCGGTGTCGTGGGTGGTGGTCGATGAGGACTTCGGGTCGCAGGTCGAGGCGTGCGCGTACCTGGCGGGGGTGCGCGGGGCGGGCCGGGCGTTCAACACCGAAAAGACGTACGCGGGCCGGATCGCCTTGTATTTGTCGTACTGCCGGGGGCACGGCGTGGACTGGCCGGGCACAAGATCACTGCGTCGGCTGCGGTGAAGGATTCAGGCAGGAGTCGTCGGGGCTGTCTCGGTTGTATCGCTCGACGAGCGCGTTGCCGATCAAGGTGAGGTGGTCCCGCACACCAGGTGGGTCGGTCACTTCGAGCCATTCGACTAGTCCGGCGAGCTCGCCCGCGAGCGCGTACTCGTTGTAGCCGCGGATCACGACCTCGATGCGGCCGTCGATCGTGGAACCTCCAACCTCAAGCCGGTCCCCAAGCCCCATGCGGAGCTTGCCGATCCCTTCGGGAGTGCACACGGCCTGGACTTCGAGGGGTGTTCGCTTTCTGTCGACTTCGTCGGCGATCTCCCTCCAGCTCTCAGCGAGGTCGAACCCCTCGGGTCGGTGCACGGGATCGTCGGTCGGCTCGACGGATGACACGCGATCGATCCGGAACGTCCGTCGACCGGCGTCAGTGTTAGTGACGAGGTACCACGTCGGTCCTTTGGCGACGATGCCCAGCGGGTGGACGGTTCTCTCGGTTTCGGTGCCTCTGCGGTCGACGTAGTCGAGCCGCACCTGGACGCCGCGGATCACCGCGTCTTGGAGTTCGTCGAGGAAGCGAGGTGGTGGCCGGTGCTCGACCCGACTCGACCCCCATCGTTGCGGGTCCATGACCAACGACGACGCTGCCGCCTCGGCCTGCGCCCGGAAGGGCTCCGGCAGGGCATGGACGAGCTTGCGCAGAGCCGCTTTCACGGCCGGCGTCGCAGCCGAGGCCGGGCCGGCGACCAGGAACAAGGCGCGGGCCTCACTCGCGGTCAACCCGGACAGGTCGGTGCGAGCGCCGCCCACGAGGCGCCAGCCGCCGCTTCGGCCCTGCATGGAGTACACGGGCACCCCGGCCATGGCCAGGGCGTCGAGGTCGCGGCGGGCGGTGCGCTCGGAGACCTCCAGCTCTCGGGCGACCTCTGCTGCTGTCACCTGCTCACGCCGCTGCAGCAAGAGGAGGATGGCCACCAGCCGGTCGGTTCGCACGCCGACAACACTTTCACATAAAACCGGTCATGAGGTGACCGGTTTCGGTTGGCAAGATGGCGACATGACCTCACCGACGAGGTCGACCGCAAGCGAACACCCCCCGGCCCATCAGGGATGCGCCGACGCCATCTTCGGGAACGTTCGTCGCCTGATCACCCCGAAAAGACAGAGAGGAAACGCAATGCTCAATCCAACCGATTTTCCCAAGCCCACCCTTGTTCCGGTCAACGGTGTGGAACTCGAAGTCTTCGAAGCGGGCCGAGAAAATGCGGGAAAACCCATCGTGCTCTGCCACGGCTGGCCGGAGCACGCCTTCTCCTGGCGCTACCAGGTGCCCGCCCTCGCCGCAGCGGGCTACCACGTCATCGCACCGAACCAGCGGGGTTACGGCAACTCGTCCCGCCCGACCGAAGTGACGGACTACGACATCGAACACCTGTCGGGTGACCTCGTCGCGCTCCTCGGCCACTATGGATACGAAGAGGCCACCTTCGTCGGCCATGACTGGGGTGCGTTCGTCGTCTGGGGACTGACCCTGTTGCACCCCAACCGTGTGAACAAGGTGATCAACCTGAGCTTGCCTTACCAGGAGCGCGGAGAAAAGCCGTGGATCGAGTTCATGGAAGACATGCTCGGCGGCGACTTCTACTTCGTCCACTTCAATCGACGGCCGGGCGTCGCGGACGCCGTATTCGAAGACAACACATTCCGGTTCCTCCGCAACATTTACCGGAAGAACGAGCCCCCCAGAGAGCCTCAGCCGGGCATGGCGCTGATCGATCTCGCCAGAGCGGAAACACCACTCGGTGAGCCCATCATGAGCGACAGCGAACTGGCCGTCTTCGTCTCCGCCTTCGAATCATCGGGATTCACGGGCAGCATCAACTGGTACAGGAACCTCGACCGCAACTGGCACCTGCTGGCGGACGTGGACCCGATCATCCGACAACCCGCACTCATGATCTGTGGCGACAGGGATTTGGTCGCACGGGGTGAGAACCTGGCGGAGTTCGTGCCCAACGTGGAGGTGGTCAGCCTTGATTGCGGTCACTGGATCCAGCAAGAGAAGCCGGAAGAAACGAACCAAGCGATTTTGAAGTGGCTGGAACAGCAGGATGCCACCTGACCGCGATATGAGAGGCCGGCATCCGGGAAGTGGCTGTTCCGCTCGGCACCGAAGACATACGTGACCTCTGCGCAACCCCGACCGTCGGCGTCCGAGCACCCCGCCACGTGGAGGTTCGACTACCCGATCTACCACGTCGAGACTCGGCCGCAATGGCGATAGTGGCTCGAGCACAACCACATGTCGACCCGCGGCGTGTGGCTGTGCTCGTGGCGCACCGGCCCCGGCCGACCACGATGCCCTACCCCGAAGTAGTCGAAGAAGCGATCTTCTTCGGGTGGATCGATTCGACCGCCAACCTCCTCGACGACGACCGTGGCCTCCAGCTGATCACCCCCCGAAAAGCCAAAAGCCCTTGGTCCCGACTCAACCGCCAACGCGCCGCCGCAATGGAACGGCGCGGCCTCATGACGGACGCCGGGCGAGCTGCGATCAACGCGGCGAAGGCGAAAGGATGGCGGACCATCTCCGACCAAGTCGAAGACCTCGAAGAACCCGCCGACCTCGCCTGCGAGTGCCGACAATCACGTCCGATGGTCTCACCTGCAAGTCCTTAATGAGGGAAGATCATATCTTAAGCAGGCGCTCAATCGAGTTGAGCGACTGCACAAGCGGTTTTGAGCGATCGCTTGGACAGCGACGCTCAAGATCCGCCCGCTTGTCAAGAGCTGCAGGTCGCCATCTGAGTCGAGTATCCGAGCCCCACAGGCTCGGATAGCTGATCCTGGCTGTGTCGGTCGCCGTCCAGCAGCGGCTTACGGTGGACCAGCCGGCCCACACTTCGCGGTCTATCCGTCGCTTTCGGGGTCGATCACGGAGGCGGCGCGGCGCCTCATGCAGCCCATGGCCGCGATCGGCATCTGACGGCATACCCCCGATATACCGGCTACTCCTACCGTTTTCCTATGTACTCGTTCAGACGGCTGGCCGTCGCGCTTGCCCTCGTCGCCGCCGCTCTCGTTCCCGCCTCTCCGGCCGCCGCGGCCGCGCTGTCCGACGCGGGTTTCTTCGGGAAGTGGACCGCGGGCGCGTGGGAGTACGGGCCACGGCTGGACTACAGCATCCCCGGCCTGGTGCCGGTGGGGGACGCGGCCAAGGCCGGGGACTACACCCTGGCCAAGCAGAGGCTGCTGGAGTACTACCGCTCGCGCCCGGCGATCGAGGCGGGCGGCTTCACGCACACCACCTGGCCGGGCGCGCTGGAGCTGACACCCAGCTATATCTGGACGCTGGGGGCCGGCGAGGTGTACGTCAAGACGGTGGCGGTCGGCCCGGGGACGACGACGGTCACGGCGGACGTGACGAGCACCATCACCAGCGGCAAGTCCGGATTTTTCCTGATGAGCCGGTACAAGGATGCGTTCATCGCGTCCGTCAACTCCGGGGAGAACGCGACAGGCAAGCCCATGCTGCGCCTGACCCTGGCCGACGGATCGGTCAAGACGCTCTACGCCACACACGACACCTACATTGCCGCGGGCGCGCCCGGCACGGTGTACGGCGCCGCCTCTCTCCTCCAGGTCAGCGACCAGGGCGCGGGACCGTTCAGCTCGGCCACCCGCAAGGCATACCTGCAGTTCGACCTCAGCGGCGTCTCCGGGGTGACGAAGGCCGAGCTCACGCTCACCGGGAAGGCCACCACCAGGAAGTCCGTCATGCTGTACGGCAACGGCGAGATCTTCAACGAGACCACCCGCACGTGGTCCAACACGGTGCAGAACACCTACTCCTGGCACGGCGATCCGGGCGGCTTCGACTGGAAGCGCCCTGCCGGCGCCGACAAGGAGTACCTGTACCAGCTGCCCCGCTTCTACTTCGCCGGCCCGCTGGCTCTGGAGTACAAGAAGACCGGTAACGAGACCTACGCCCGCACGCTCATCGGCCTGATGACCGACTTCATCAAGGACGCCGACATCCTGGACGCCGATCAGGGCGCCGGTTCGTACCTGGGCAACATCCACGTGGCCAACCGCGTGCACAACTGGATCGCGGCCTACGAGATCCTGCGCAAGAGCCCGTCACTGACCGCCGAGGCCAACGTCGCGATCCTCAAGACGCTCAACAGGGCCGGGGTGTACCTCCAGACGGCGGTAAACGGCTCGCCGAACCAGATGCAGGCACAGAAGAGCACGCTCTTGCACGCCGGCGTTTACTTCCCCGAGTTCCGGGCGGCATCGAAGTGGCGTCCCAACGCGGTCGACTACCTCTCGACACATCTCAACGACTCGACCTATCCCGACGGCGGCTACAAGGAGGCGACCTCCGGTTACCTGCGCGCCTACGCCCTGCAGTACGTGCGCATCGTGGAGTTCATGCAGCGGCACGGGATCGCCTTCACCGCCACCGGCAAGCTGCGCGAGCTCGGCCACTTCATCATGGACCAGACCTACCCCAACGGGTACGGCCCCGCCTACGGCGACAGCGGTTACGAGGATCAGCGCTCGACGCTGAGGTACCTGGGCGAATTGCTGAAGGACCCGGAGCTGGCCTACGTCGGAGGTGCGTCCGGGACCAAGCCCTCGCACACCTCGGCCCTCTACCCGGACACCCGGGTGGCGGTCTCCCGGTCGGGCTGGACCTCCGCCGACACCTACCTGCGGCTCAACGCCGATCGCGGCAACCACAGCCACCCGGACGAGCTGGCGATCACCGCTTATGCGTACGGCAGGCCGCTCCTGGCCGACATGGGCGCGTTCAGCTACAGCGACGACGCCCGCGCGGTGTGGCTGCGGAAGACCACGGAGGCGCACAACACGATCGAGGTCGACGACAAGGCGCAGGACTCCATGGCCGCCGGCGCGGTTTCCCTGATCTCCAACCCGGCCTTCCACCTGCTCGGCGGGTACACCGACGGTTCGGCCCGGGCGCGGCACGAGCGCTCCGTGCTGTCGCTGCCCTCCGGCGGGTGGCTGGTCTCCGACCGGCTGACGCCCAGCGACACGGTCACGCACCGCTACGAGCAGAACTGGCACTTCACCTCCGATGCCAACCCCGCGCTCAGCTCCGGGACCGAGGCGGTGACCACGGCCTTCGGCACAGGCGCGAACATCAGCGTGGTCCCTGCCGACGCCACCAAGGTCGCCTCGTCGTTGCGGAACGGGTACTACTCGCCGAAGACCTACTCGGTGGAGGCCGCGAAATACGTGTCCTACGTCAAATCCGTCGCCGGGCAGACGACGTTCGACACGCTGCTGCTGCCGTCGCGGGGAACCGCGGACACGTCCGTGACCGTGGAGCGGCTGGCGGTCGGCATCACCCCGTCGTACCAGGCGACCGCGCTGAAGGTCGGTGATGCCGTCTATTACAAGTCCTGGGCGGCGAAGGCGTCCCGCGCGTTCGGCTCCTACACCTTCGACGGGAACATCCTCTACGCCGACGCCGGATCGGTCCTGATGGTCGGTGGCACGTCGGTGATGCGCGACGGCGCGGCCATCGTCAAGTCGCCCACGGCGGTGAACGACCTCGCCGTGCGGATCGGCACGGACGGCACCGTGCGCATCGACGGCACCGACCTGACGGCCAGCGTGGATACGACCAAGGCCATCGCCATCGAGGCCCCGGCCGCCACCAAGGTCCTCCTCAACGGCACCCCCGTCCCCTTCGAACGCGCCGGCACCCTCATCTACGCCGCGACGGCCTCCTGACCGCGACGGGGCGTGGCCTCTGCCTCGGCGCCTGGCCGTCCGGCGAGAACGTCCTCGCGGCCGACAGCCGTCAGACGTCGGCTGTCGGGGCCGGGCGTGGGCCATGGGCCGAGGTCCCAGACTGGAGCAGAATCCAACGAACCCGCTCCTGACCTGCGGTAACGGGGCGCGCCGCAGTCATAAAGGAGGACCACCCGCCCTGGTCATTGGCGCGGAGGGCGGATCTGCGGGGTAGCGAGGTTGAAACCCTTGCGGATGTTGCGTACTCGTCGCGGGCCTGTTGGACAGCGTCGGGGAGGCCGGTGAGCAGCGCATTGGTACGGCGGCCCCTGGAGAGCAGAAAGGTATCCTGCAGGGCGCACGCCATTCCCGCGCCCTCGAAAGCAAAACCGCGATCCTCGGGCTCTACCGAACGTGCACTTGGTCGATCGGGGAACCGGCCATCGCGGAGTTGTACCCGTACAGGAACGATCTGGCATGCCCTTCGAGGACGGCACGGCCGACGGGACGATTCAGGACGAATCCTTATTGGGAGCATAGCAGGGAGGGAAAGGGATAATTTCGACCGCTTTGCAACAGTTCGCAGCGTTCGCATGGTGGGAAGAAGGGGCCGTTCAAAGGGTGAGCGGCGGCGGCGCGCCGTGGGCGGGCGACAGGCCACCAGTAACTCGCCCACCCGTTCCGGATCGATCCGGCCTCTGGCCAGGGCGTCATACAGGCTGCCCCAGCTGCGGCGAAAGACCGGCTCCAGGCTCAGATACGGCAGCGAGGTGACCGTCGGCGCGGACAACACCGCGTCGGTGAGCTCGAATAACCGTCCGCGCGCAGGCAGTCATACCGGCCCGCGCGGAACTCCCGCAGCCTCCTCGTGGACTCCGCCACCGGCGATGAACTCTTCGTCGCGGCCACTCCCGCTCGCAGCGGCGTTACCGTCATACTGGACTCCACGGCCATCGGTTTGATCTTCATTTCTTCGCAGAAACAGAAGATCGGCGATGGCCGCTCTCATGTCACGACGGCGTGCCGCTCCGCCACCAGATCGTGATCAGCCAGCACGAGCGACCTGTGACAAAAGTCCGTCTGCTCAAGCAGACCCTCGACCGGACCAAGCCCCGCCTGCGTGACCCGCACACCGCCGACACCTGGACCTGGCTCATCCTCACCGCGCATACCCAGCTGCGCCTGGCCCGCGGCCTGGTGAGCGATCTACGCCGCCCGTGGGAGAAGCCCGCCGTCACCGAGCGATTCACCCCGCCCGCGTCCGCCGAGGGTTTCGCAACCTCCACACCAAGGCCCTGCCCCGGACCTGCGCCGACGGGGCGTCGTGGGCAGTGGTCGGCCGGATGTTGGGGGTGTCCAAGCAGGCCGCCCAGCAGCTCGCGGGCCGTTTGCGCCGGGCGATGTCAACGCGGCGTTGACGCGGCAAAGAACGGCGCGTCAGGACCACGTGTAGGAGACGGCGGAGAGTTCCGCGAACATGTTTCCACCGACTCTGAATGAGGCGATGTACTGCCCCTTGCCGATCCCCTTGCCGGATATGGACTTGGATTTCGTCGCGCTTGATCCGTTTGTCGAGCACTTGGTGTTGCCGAGGTTGAAATTGCCGCTACTGGCGAAACTCTTGTGCTTGGGGCGGAAGATCACCAGTTCGCCGTTCACACAGTGCTTGGTGCTCTTCGAATAGGAGACGGTGGCCTTGACGACGTTTGTCGCCTTGTGGACCGTGAGGCAGACCTTGACGTTCGCTTTCGTCTTGCACGTGGTGACCGACTTCGGCTTCGAGGCGGGGTCGTCTGCCGACGCGGGTGTGGCAGTCAGGGCCGACATGGTGACGGCCAGTACTGAGACGCTGAGCGCTGTTCGGATCTTGGACATGCTGCTCCCTCGCCTGGTAGTGGAACGAGGAGTCATGCTAGGGATCAGCGGTATGTCGTCGGTATGCCGCGTCGCTCGCGGTGCAGCGTGGTCGGTGGCGCGGCACCCTGTACGTGACGGTCGGGTTAGGGCGGGCGTCGCAGGTGCGGGTGTCCCGCCCGGCTGGCGGCGGCGTCCGGGGGAGGGGGGCACGCGATCCGCGCCCTCGCGGGCTATCTCGAGACCGCGCCGGAGCGGTCGAGTTCGATCACCCGGCCCGCTCCGCCACCGGCTTGAGGAGTGCTGATCCCGATGTCCGCCGACCTGTCGCCCGGCTGGAATCCGAACCAGGCCGCCCGCTGGGCGGCGTGCGGCCGATGGGAGTTCGCAGCCCACGAAGCGGCTTCACAACCGTTGGAAGGTTAAATCGCAAGATCCAGGGATCACCCGCGTGGAGAACTGCCGTCAGTCGTTCAGGGCGGACCGGATGCCTATGGGGACCTCCATGACGAGGGACGCCACGGCTGGCTCCTTCGGGGGCAGCACGCAGGCTCTATGGGCCTCAGGCTGTGATCGACACCAGCCGGTGCCGGTTCACAGATCGGACCGGGCGCCTGAAATGCTTTCTCGATGACCTCCGCTGACGCCTCCGAGGGATCGCCGGGCCCGGATCGATTGATCTCCGGCACCGACTGGGAACTCCTGGACGTGCTGATCGGACCCGACCAGGGCTGCCCGACCGTCCCGGAGTTGCTGTCCTCGCTCATACATGGCGCGCCACCGGTCAAGGCCCGCGCGTTGTACGACTTGAGCGAGGCGATCAACCATCAGAACTCCATCGCCGAGGCGACCGCGCCGGCGATGACCGTGATCGCGGCACTCCTGACCCATCCGTCCACCGACCTCGTGTCTCTGCCCGCAGTACCCCACCGGACAGACACGCTGACTTCGCTGCGGGCAGGGCTCCTCCGGCTGATGGGCGCAGTGCTCGACGACGTCGGCGATGAAACCGAGGCAGCCGGCCGCCGCTTCGGCTTCGACCTGACCGCCGAGTACCTCCAGGTCCGTGCGACCCGTCCTGCCTTGCTCCCGGCCGTTCTGCGTCTCCTGGACGATCCGGACGTGCGAGTGCGCGAAGCGGCCGCCTTGACGAGCATCCCTTTGTCGGAAGACCCATCGATCGCTCAGCGGCAGGCTCTGAAAGAGCGGGCGATCGCGATCCTTTCCAGCAGCGCTGAGCCTCGCCATCGTGCGGTTGCCGCTCGTATTCGCGGGCTACCAGATAATCCCGCTGTCCTGGACGACCGAGGGTGCCGTGGCGATCCGCCCTTCTGATCCGGCTCAGGACTCCCGAAGCCACTCCAAGGGCGAAGGAGTGGTTTAACCGCAGGTCAGCAGAGCGCCAGAGCGCGCCGCTCGGCGTCAGTGAGCCGATCGGTGTTGACCGCGGCGTCGGCGGCTCCAGAATGCCTGGCATGGATCTACGACCGGAGCTGCTTCCCCCGTCCGTCTCCCAGGTGCGCCAGGAGCAGTTGGGGAGGGAGATCGACCGGATCGCGGAACTCCTAGAAACCGGCAGGCTGATGGAGGCACGCGAGGCCGTCGCCGCGTTCAACATGCAGACTGGACACACCTACGAGCCGTCGGATTTCGCCGCGTACTGGGAGTCGCAGGATCTGGAGGAACTCGCCCGGGATGCCGCCCGCCCGGAGCGGCTCAAGGTATCGGACATCACCCGGGAAGAACTCGCCGAAATTGTCCGCAGAATCATGGAGGCAGACCCGGACTCCGACTACTATCTACGCCTGCTAGAGGCCAATGTGCTCCATCCACGCGTCAGTGATCTGATCTTCTGGCCTCCGGAAGGCTTACAGGACGCCACAGCCGAGGAGATTGTTGAAGCCGCCCTCCGCTATCGCCCCATCGCGTTGTGAGCGCAGGCCAGGAGTCTGGAACAGACCATCTGGAAACGGACAGCAGAAACCGACAAGTTAGTCCGGACGACCATGAGCCCCCCGTCCGGACTAACTTGTCGAGCCGCAGGTCACGCCGGATTCCTCCGAAACCATGCAGCAGACCTGACAGCCGCGGCAGCTCTTTGACGCCTCGGGGTGGGCGCCCGTAGGGGGGAGCGGGTGTGGTTCAGCATCGCGGTTTCAGCTGGTCGATGCCTGCGGGGTAGGCGTCGCCGAGCGCGACGACGACGTCCAGGAGCGCGCCGTACAGCCTGCCGTGGTACCAGTGCTCGCCGTTCAGATTCCCGCCGGGCTCCAGCTGCCTGGTGAGCTCGGCGAGGTGCTTGACCCAGTCCTGCGCGGCGGTCGGCGGCCGCCGCTCCAGGCGGGTCTCCACCCGGGTACGGGTGCGGGTGACGGTCTCGGTGACGACCTCGCGCACGGGCTCGGCGCACGCGGCCGCGGCGGCGATGTCGCGCTGCAGGCGCTGCTCGGCGGTGCGCACTTCCCAGGCCCGGTTGCGGTGCGCCTTGCTGCAATACAGCGCGGGCCGACCGCGACCGCTGTAGGGCATCCTGGTTTTGTCGGTGACATGTGACAGCGTTTGCCGGTCTGCTGTGACAGCGACCGTTTCCGCTGGAAGGCGATGTCGCTGAGAAGTAACAGCGCTAGGGGGCTTGCGGTGAGAGCCTTTGATGTGTCCCGCAGCTGCGCATGCGCCTTCCTTCGCGTCGCGGCGCCGGGGTGGGTGCGGTGGCGGTGCGGCCAGCCCTGTTTGTCCTGGGCGCGTCCCGATGCTGCCGCGGTTCTTCACTGGTAGTACGCCGAGCATCGCTGTCTCCATCTACGCGCGAACAATTGCGGTGTTCCGGTAAGTGTGATGACGCTCTCAGGCGTGTAGAGGGTGTGGAGCAACTGGAGTTCGAGGAGTTCTACCGAGACAGCAGGGACGCGTGCCTGCGTGCTGTGCTGGTCGGCACCGGCAATCCGCACCTGGCCGAGGACCTGGTAGCCGAGGCCTACGCGCAGGCGTGGAGCGCCTGGCGCAAGGTTCGGGCCCATCCCGCGCCGCGTGCCTGGATCGTGCGCACCGCGCTCAACACCCGCGTCTCGTGGTGGCGCAGACGCCGCCGCGAGGTCGCCCTGGCCGGCCATGACGCCGAAGGTCGCCAGCAGATGCAGGGTGTCGACCCCGCGCTGCTGGCAGCCGTGCGGCGTCTGCCCAGGCGGCAGCGGGAGGTGGTGGGGCTGCGGGTCTTCCTCGACCTGGACACCGAAGCCACCGCCAAAACCCTCGGCATCGCGCCGGGCACCGTCACCACACACCTGGCACGGGCCGTCGCCGCGCTCCGCGGCGACCTCGCCACCGCCATCACTCAGGAGGGCCAACCATGAACGACGTCTTCGACACGATGAAGGAGTCGATGCAGGGCGTGCACATGCACACCCCCGTCGAGCGGATCGTCGCGGCAGGCCGGGCGCGCCGCCGCAGGAAGGTCACGGGGATCGCGGCGGGGGCCGCCGTGGCCGGGGGACTGTCGCTGGTCGTCGCGACCAGCGGCCCGCAAGTCACCGCGCCTCCCGCGGGCGTGCACGTCCAGCTCGCCGCCTTCTCCCTCGACAGCAACACCGACGGTACGGTCACCGTCAAGCTCACCAAGGAGCAGACCCTCGACCCAGCGACACTGCAGAACGCCCTGGCCCAAGCGGGCATCCCCGCCGACATCCGGATCAACGAGTTCTGCAACTCGCCGGTCGACATCCCGGGCTTCGACAAGGTCATGTCCGACAACAAAGAGGAGGACGGGCGGGTCGTGATGACCATCGACCCGGCGGCCATGCCCGAGGGCACGAAGATCATCGCGGGCATCAGGACGCCCGACTACAAGCCGGACGACCCGAGCAGGCTCGGCGCGGTCTTCGGCCTGGCCCGCACCGGCGACACCCTCCAGTGCAGCACCGAGCTCCCCAGGTAGATCCCGCGAGGGCCTTTGCCTCCCGTTTCCGGACTGCTGTTCAGCACAGCCGGGGTCGTACGCGCCGCACCCGCCAGCGTCATAACGATTCAGGGCAGCGGGTCGGCGCCATGCTGAGCGCGGCGGGGCGGCAGAACACCAGCGGCACGAACGCGGCCCCCGTCACCACCAGCCCTGCGACCAAGCTGCAACGCTGCCTTTCCTCATCGTTGTCGGTGACCAGGTAGAACGGCACGGTGACGGTCCGGTCGGTGATCACCGTCAGGGGTGGCGGCTCGTTGTAGTTCTCCAGGTCGGGCGTGCCGGGGCCGTCGGCCTTGTCCACCACAGCGGGCAGATCGAGTACCCAGGTCGTGGCAGTGGGTGCGGGGTTGGAATGCTCGCTGTAGGACAGCCTGCCGGTCGGCAGGATGAGGTGTTCTTCGGTGTCTGCGTGCGGGTAGAGCGGGGCCACGTTGTAGCGAAGGTTGCGGAAGGCATGCAGCGGGGACACCGGGTCGCTCAGTTCGGCCGACCGGGCGTAGGCGCGGTTGTTGTGCGTCTTCTTCACGCACATCACCGCGTCGGCGGCCGGCGTGCTGCTTCCCTGGGTGATGCAGACGCCCAGGGCGACGTAGTCGTTGGAGGGCGGGGTGGGCTGCCGACGGTGCCAAGCGTCGTGCCGCTGGCCGGGAGCGTGGCCAGCCGGGTGCACCCGGACGGCGCCTTGAGCAGATCGCCTTGCGCGGAGTGGTCCTTGACCACCAGGACGACGTCGTTCCGTGAGCAGAACACGGTGCCCAGCGATCGCCATCCGGAGGGCAGAACGGGGTTCCACAATCCGGGCTCAGTTGTGATGCCGGGACCTATCGCGTGCGTGAGGTGCGTGACGAAGCAGAGCTCGAGGTCGCCGTAGCGCTGGATCTGCGGTGCCGTCATCGCGCCGCGGGCGGGCGGGCGAGTGCCCGCTCGCCATGAGGACCTCGGTGAGGTCCTGGTCCGTGAGGGCTGCTGTTTGCGGCTGATCTTGGATGTCCTGCTGGCTCACCGGTGATTTTCCTCGCCATCCGAGAGTTGGGACTCCTGGTAGTCAAATTAGTGACGCTAAGTGACTAACTGGTGGCGCACAAGACAAGGGGCCGCCGCACTCGGTGCGAGATTCCGAGGGATTTCATACGCATGACGAACACCCGATGAAATCATCAAACCCCTTCCGCGTGTGCGCGGGCGGTCGGCAATTCCGGTCGCGCAGTGGCGTCGATGGGATATTCTGTCCGGGATTTCGTCGGCAGGTTCTCTGCCGCCACGCTCGGCGCGCTCGGCGTCGACACGCACCGCGTGCCCTGCCCGGAAGGAGGCGAGAGACATGGACCGTGCCGAATGCATTGCGGCCATAGCTGCCTCCGGCCGTGTGCCCTCCCTCCTCTGCGGCGCGCGGTAACTCTTCCCCCTTCTTGTTTCTTGTCTTCGGCATCTTCCTGAGATGCCGCGTCACGAGATGTCCTGGCCTGCGCGGTTAGTCGCCGCGCGGGCCGCGGGGGCGCGCGCCCGAAGACGGGCCCTTCTTTGCTGGTCACCGTGATCTCGGCACGCTCCGCCTCACGACCAGCAAGAGCGCCGGCGTGAGTGACACGCAGCTGGTGAGGCAGGCCCCGGGTGCTGGTCCCCGGTTCCCGCTGCCCCACCGCCATGCCGTGTCCCCGTGCTGCGTACACCGGCCCGTCGTCACCACTGCGACCGTCCCTGGCCGGCTGTCTCGACAGCACTTCGACACGAAACGTGCGTGATCGCCATGAGCAAGAAACGTCCCGGAGGGAAATCCCTCCCGTCCGCCCCTTCCACGGCCACCGACCGTTCCCCGGACCGCGTGGTTCCCGCCGCGACTCCGGCACCGGCACCGGATCCGAAGCGCTGGTGGGCGCTGGCGGTCATCGCCCTCGCCCAGCTGATGGTGATCCTTGACGGCACCATCGTGAACATCGCGCTGCCCTCCGCCCAGCGCGCTCTCGGCATGTCGGACGCCGACCGGCAGTGGGTGATCACCGCCTACACGCTGGCCTTCGGCGGGCTGCTGCTGCTCGGCGGCCGGATCGCCGATCTGGTGGGCCGCAAGCGCACCTTCGTCATCGGCCTGGCCGGGTTCGCCGCGGCCTCCGCGCTGGGCGGCGCGGCGGCCGGTCCCGGGATGCTGTTCGCGGCACGGGCCTTGCAAGGTGCGTTCGCGGCGGTCCTGGCGCCCTCGGCCCTGTCGCTGCTGACGACGACGTTCACCGACCCCAAGGAGCGGGCCAGGGCGTTCGGGGTCTACGGTGCGCTGGCCGGCGGCGGCAGCGCGGTCGGGCTGATCGTGGGCGGTCTGCTGACCGAGTACCTGAACTGGCGCTGGTCCCTGTACGTCAACGTGCCCATCGCGCTGGCCGCCCTGCTCGGCGCACCGGCCTTCCTGCGCGACCGCTCCGGCCGCCGGGGCGGGCACCTGGACGTGCCGGGCGCGCTGCTGGGCTGCGGCGGGCTCGTCGCCCTCGTGTACGGCTTCAGCGAGGCCGAACCTCGCGGCTGGACCAGCCCATCGGTGCTCACGCCGCTCGTGGCCGGTGTGATCTTGCTCGCCGCCTTCGTGTGGTGGCAGAGCCGCGCGGCGAGCCCGCTGCTGCCGCTGCGCATCGTCAAGGACCGTGTCCGGGCCGGATCGCTCGCGACGATGAGCTTGGCCACCATCGGCATGTTCGGCGTCTTCCTGTTCCTGACGTACTACCTGCAGGTCGTCCTCGGCTACCCGCCGGTGCGGACGGGCCTGGCCTTCGTGCCGATTTCGGCCGGTATCGTCATCGGCGCGACCCAGATCGCGGCCCGCCTGCTGCCACGCACGGCGCCGCGCACCTTGATGTCGTCCGGCATGGTGCTGGCCGCCGCCGGCATGGTGCTGCTCAGCAGCCTGACCGTGCATGCGCAGTACGTCGCGCACGTGCTGCCCGCCCTGCTGCTGCTCGGTCTGGGCATGGGCCTGACCTTCATGCCGGTCTACGCGACGGCCACCGCCGGCGTGCCCGCGCAGGACGCCGGTGTGGCCTCGGCTGTCCTCAACACCGTTCAGCAGATGGGCGCTTCGCTGGGCACCGTACTGCTCAACACCATCGCCACCGGCGCCACCAGCCGTTACGTCCACTCGCACTTGCACGATCCGGCCCACGGCGGCGCGACCCTCAACGAAGGCATGGTGCACGGCTTCTCCGTCGCCTACTGGTGCTCGGCGGGCGTCCTGCTGCTCGCCGCCCTGGTAGCGGGCCTCACCGTACGGCACAAGACGCCGAAGCACGCCGGAAACGACGCACCGGCCTAGCGAGCCGGGCCGTGTCCCGCCACCGTCCGCCTCACCCCTCGAAGGATCCTCCATGAAACCCCTGACCGAGCACGACATCCGAACCTCGTTCGTCAACTGCTCGAAGGCGAGACCAAACGCCTCCCCCTGCTCAAGAACCTGGCGGACCTGACCACTAGGGCGACCTGGACTTCCTGGGCTGGCTCAGCGCATGCTGTCGGCCAGCAGCTGGTCGATACGGCCCGGATGTGACTTGGATCGCTTGAGGTCGTGATTCTTGGATCGTCGTGGTCGGCTTGGCTGCGGTGGTTGGTCCTGGGCGTTCTGCAAAGCCGCTGCCTGGCCCGGAATAGGGGCGAGGCAGCGGCTTCAGTTCGTGATCGTTGATGGCGTTTCTGGTTGGTGTGACCCCATCGAGCCGATGACGAGGTTCTAGTGAAGGCTGGGACTGCACAATTGTGCAGTATAGTGTTCGAAGAGACAGCAAACTGTATGGACGGACAGGAGACGGCCGAACGTATGGTCAGCAACGAACCAGAACCCGAGGACCTCACCGCCCGCGCCCGGATCAGGGACGCCGCAGTCAAGCTCTTCGGTGAACTCGGGTTCGAGCGCGCCACGTTCCGGGGCATAGCCGAGATCGCCGGCGTGGCACCCTCCCTCGTACGCCATCACTTCGGCTCCAAACAGGGCCTGCGGGACGAGTGCGACAAACATCTGATCAAGACACTCCGGCGGCTCAACGAGCGCGTCGAGGCCGCCGGCCTCGACGCGATCCCCGACGTGCGCCCCTCCGCCGCGCTCGGCCCCTACCAGCGCTACCTGGCCCGCGCCCTGAGCGAGGGCGCGGCCACGACGCTGTTCGAGGAGCTGGTACGGATCCACGAGCAGTGGCTCACGCAAGCAGACCTGACCAGGGACGACCCCCCGCAGGCCGACCTCAGAGCACGGGCGGCGGTGCGCACGGCGATGACCCTGTCCATCGCGGTCCTGTACGAGAACGTGTCCCGAGCCATGGACGCCGACCTGACCAGCCCGCAGGGCGAGCTACGGCTGCTGCGAGCCCTGCTCGAGGTGCACTCCCACCCCATGCTCACGCCACAGGAGGCCGCCGCGGCCCGCGACGTCCTCGAGCGAGGAGAAGCGCAATGAACAAGATCGACACTGACTTCACCGGCATCCGCAACAGCGCCTTCGTCACGCTGTACGCACACTGGCGCGACAGCCTGGACCGGCGCTCGATCCTGCACGACTCCCGGGCGGGCGGCGTGATGGAGCAGCTCAGCTTCGACTTCTCCCAGTTCACCCGGATCCACTACACCCGCTTCACCATCGCCGCCCGCTCTGGCCTGCTGGATGAGTGGGTGCGACGGTTCCTGTCGGACAACCTGGGCGCGGTGGTGCTGGACGTCGGGTGCGGGCTCGACAGCCGCGTCTTCCGCGTCGACCCGACACCCGGGCACCACTGGTACGACGTCGACTTCCCCGACATGATCACCCTCAGGGACCGCCTCTACCCCAAGCGGCCCGATCACACCAGCGCCGGCGCCGCCGTCACCGAACCCGGCTGGCTGGAGCGCATCCCCGGCGACCAGCCCGTGATCGTCGTGGCCGACAGCCTGTTCATGTTCCTGCCCGAGGACGAACTGCGGCAGTTCCTGCGCCGGGTCATCGACCACTTCCCGCGCGGGGAGATCGTGTTCACCGCGTACTCGTCCCTGGTCAAGCAGCGGGAGGCCAAGAAAGGGCTTCCGCCATTCTTCGAACGCAACGACATCAGAATGCGGTGGACCTACGACGGGCCAGACGACATCGCCAGACTCGACGACCGGCTGCGCCTGGTGGAGCGGCACAGCCAGACCGAGCTGCGACTGCACCGCAACGCGCCGTTGTACGACAAGCTGATGTGCGCGTTCATCAACATCTTCCCATCCGGCCGGTACGCCGGGACCGTGCTCCGCTACCGGTTTTGAAGGCCCCCTCGGCATCCCCACGCGATGAGCTTCGCCCGCCAAGACCGCTCCCCACTTCGTGTGCCGTCGGGTTGCCCGGCGTAACGGCGCGCAACGCTTGTACTTCCGCTCGCACGTGATTCTGCACAGCGGCACAGAAAAGGCGCAGCAGACGGCCGGTAACCCTGACCTTGGCGCCCGTGACCCGGACATGTGGGCCGAGCGGTTTGAGGGACCGGGTGTCGCGCTGCGGCTCATGCCCACCAACACGCTGCCGGATCTCGGCCCAGGCACGTGAGACAGCGAGACCCTCCAGCAGGACTCCCAGCAACAAACGTCTGAAGGGAGACGCAGCGAGCAAAGGGCAGCGAGGCACGCGCCGCCCTGGCCTTCCGCGTCACCGGCGGCCGTATCGTCTGCCGCGACGTCATCGCGGCCCTCCAGCGTCTCGCCCAACTGCACATCGAGGAGTGAACGCCAGATGTTCACCGTGTACGTCGCCGTGACCATCGCCACGATTTTGGCCAATTCCGCGATCGTCGTCGCCGACCTCGCGAGAGCCGAGTTCGTCCTCGCCAACATGGCCGAAGTGGGCGTCCCGCCATCAGCCCTGCCGATGCTGGCCATGCTCAAAGCCGCTGGTGCGGTCGGGCTTCTCCTTGGCCTGCTGGGTATCGATGTCATCGGGGTCGCCGCGGCGGCCGGACTCGTGGCCTTCTTCGTTTGCGCGATCGTCGTTCACGTGCGGGCCCGGGTCTTTCATAACATCGCGTTCCCCGGCGCCTTCCTCGTCTTGGCTCTCGCATCCTTGGCACTGGGGATCACGCATTAGTACTGGGAGGCCAAGATATCCGCCCGGGTTCTCGGCGATCGCTACGGCGACGCTGGCGACAAGTACCGATCCAAGAACCACGACCCTCAAATGATCCAAGTCACAGCGTGGGGCGAGCTCGAGTGCGTCGTTGTAGTTGCGGGCGCCGATGTGGAAGGCGATGTAGGCCAGGGCGGGGGGTCGGGCCGTGTGGTTGGAGCCGGTCGCGTGCGCCTGCTGGTAGAGCGCGTGGGGCGATGGTGAGTACGGCAGTGGCGTTGTCGAGGATGGGCCGGAGCGACCTGAAGGTCACCGGCCCCGCCGAGCCCCCGCCGACGTCACCCACTACCTCGGGGGTCTTCTCGCCGGGTAGCCCCGGTGCATTGCTGCACCGGGGTAGATGGAGGACGTCCGGCTGGCACGGGACACTTCTACTTGGCGTGCGCGGGTTTCGGGAGTGCGAGCATCACGAGCGCCGTGATCAGGTAGAGCGCGGCGGAGACGATCAGAACAATGCTGAGCGCGTGACTGTAGTCGGCCAGCCCCGGTGCTCCGGTGGCTGAATCGGTGATGGAGGTGAAGAAGATCGTGCCGAGAACGGCGATGCCGACAGCGCCGCCGATCTGGTTGACGGTGGAGAGCACCCCGCCCGCGGCGCCTGCGTTACGTCCGGGGACGCCTGTGAGGACGACGTTGACGAGAATGGGTGCGGCGAGACCGAGCCCGAGGCCACCGATGAAGAGTGCGAGGGCGAGGAGCCAGTATCCGGGATCGTTGCCGTCCTTGACGATGGACCACAGGACGAGCTGAGATGCCGCGATGGTGAGCGAGCCGATGATCAGGAGCGTTCTGCCGGCCTTGTCGGCGAGAGCGACGCCGAGGCCGGAGGTGATGATCGAGCCGAGCGCGTACGGGAGGATCACCAGGCCGGTCTCCCATGCGGTTCGGCCGGTTCCGTTCTGGAGGTAGACCGAGAGGGTGAGGAAGTACGACCCGATGCCGCCGAAGAAGAGCACCGAAGCGCTCAGGCCGACTGCGAAGGCGCGGATTCTCAGCAGGGCCGGGTCGAAGACAGGTTCGTTTCCGCGTCCGGTGAGGCGGCGCTCGTGGGCGAGGAAGATCGCGAGCACGATGATTCCGGCTGCGAGGAGGGCGTAGCCGGCCCAGGTCCATCCCCATGGCTCGGTCTGGATGATCGGCAGCAGCAGGAGAAGGATGCCCATGGCTGCGAGGAGCGCGCCTGTGAGGTCCAGTCGCGCGGTCGAGGCGGAGCGGGACTCCGGCAGGACCTTCGCGCCGATGATGAGCGCCAGGATCGAGACGGGCACGTTGATCCAGAAGATCGTGCGCCAGCCCAGGTCGAACAGGTTGGCGTCGATGAGCAGTCCGCCCAGCAGCGGGCCGGCGACCGAGGCGAGGCCCTGGACCGCTCCGTAGGCGCCGAACGCCTTGGCGCGCTCGCCCGGAGCGAATGATGCCCGGATGATCCCGAACACCTGCGGGACCATGATCCCGGCGGTCAGTCCCTGCCCGGCCCGCATGCCGATGAGCATCCCCGGATCGACGGCCAGCGCGCACAGCGCCGAGGTGACCATGAACCCGGCTAGCCCGATCATGAACAGCCGCTTGCGGCCGTACTGGTCGCCGAGCCGTCCGCCGGTGATCAGGCCCGCGCCCAGGGCGAGGGTGTAGGCGGCGATCGTCCATTGGATCTGAGCGTCGCCGGCATCCAGGTCTTGGGCTATCGCCGGGGCCGCGACGGTGACGATCGTCGCGTCGAGAAGGTCCATGAAGGAACCGAAGAGCACCACCAACAGCGCCGTGGTCGCGCCGGCGCCGGCGGTGAGTGTCGGCGAAGCCTCAGCGGTGCGGGTGCCCTCTCGGGGGCTCGGTGAATCGGTCATGTCGGCCAGCATCACCGGCATAGTTGCCATCGAATGGCCGCTATCGGTGAGAGAATCGGGGAATCATGGCTGCCACTTCCGCTCGGACGCTCAAGCTGCTGTCCATCTTCGGGATCGGTGCGACCCTGACCGCCGGGGAACTCGCCACCCGGCTCGGAGCGTCAGTGAGAACTGTGCGTCGCGATATCGATACGCTCCGGGATCTCGGGTATGAGATCGAGGCCGTCCGCGGAGCGGGTGGGGGATACCGGCTCGGTCGTGCTACGCGCTTGCCGCCGGTCGTCTTCGATGAGGACCAGGCTGTTGCCACCGCCGTCGCGCTCCAGACCGTGCCGACGGTCCTGTCCGGCATCCACGAGAACGCGGCCCGTGCTCTCGCCACGCTGCACCAGGCGATGCCCGCGCGCAGCCGCCTGCACGCCGAAGCGTTCACCGTCTCCTCAGCCCGCAACTACTGGGAGTTCCCCGCGCCACCGATCGACGCCGAGATCGTCCGCGCCGTTGGCAGCGCGATCAACTGGCAACACCTCGTTCGCGTGGGCTACACCGGTGACGGCGAACCCGTCACGCTCACGCTGGAACCGCACGACCTCGTGGTCTGGGCCGCACGCTGGTACCTGGTCGCCTTCGACCCGGACGCGGACCGATGGCGCGCGATGCGCGTAGACCGCATCAAACCACGCACGCCCACGCACACCCCCTTCGCCCGGCGTGACATCCCGTACGGCGATCCCGTCGCCTTCGTCATGACCGCACACGACCGCGGAGACGCCGCCGCCGAATGGCAATGCCGCGGCTCAGCCATCCTCGCCCTGCCCGCCTCCATCGTCGCCCGGTTCGCCCCCGGCGGATCAACAGTGCGGTACGACACCGAAACCACGTGCCGACTCACACTCGGTGCATGGTCATGGCCAGGTCTGGCAGGACTGCTCCTCACTTTCGGCGCCGACATCACAGACATCGAACCGGCCGAACTCAGGCAAGCCCTGCACTCCCTGCGCACCCGAATCACCAAGGGACTCCGGCCCGCCCGACCTCACCGGTGACCCCCATCCTGCCTTCGGAGGTAAGAGCCGGACCGAGACCGCCTCTCGGCGGATGGCACAGTCGCGCACCGTGGCCTGCGGCTATTCCGCCCGGCCCAGTGGAGCGGCGCCGAGCCCCTGCCGGTCCAACGTGCGGCCGTGGCAGGTCCAGCCGAGGGAGGGCCTGTCGGCGGCGGGTGAAATCACGTACTTGCAAGATCTTCGTGTAGGGGTGAGCAGGAGTCCGGAAGCCTCTCAGCTGGCCCGGCCCAAGGTCACGGTGCGGGATCCGGGTGTGAAGTCGCCGAAGGACTGTTGCCAGGACTCACCGGGCCAGTAGTACGTCACAAGGCCTTCGGTGGGCCGGTAGTGGGCGGTGTAGAGCGTTCTCGACCCCTGCTCTTCGACGGATCGATACAGCGGCGGCTTGAGCATTGCCGCCACGTCCGTACCCGCGGCGCGGATGGCTCGCAGCCGCTCCTGCGTCCGCATGGCCCGCTCCTGCTCGTCGATCACCGGCAGGTGCTGGTGATTGGCGGCACAGGCGTCCGGTCGGCGGGGGAGCCCGATGCGCGGTGAGGCTCCGCGGACCTCCGCCGTGCCGTCGGGCACTTCGCCGACGCAGTCGGAATGTCCAGCCGATCCGACGGTTCGACCATTCCGGCCGCGCTCAGCGGGGTCCATAGTTTTGCCTCACCCGTGCGTTTCTGTCAAGTGAAGCCCTAGCCCATCACGCTCAACCGGAGGCGAAATGACGAGAAGGACGAGAGCGCGACGCCCAGCCGTGTTAGCCGCCGTCGCTGTGCTCGGCATGCTCATGTCCCTGCTCACAGCGCCCCCTGCGGTCGCGCTCGCCACCCGCAGCGTGAACTCTCCCAACGGACAGATCACCTTCACCGTCACCGAGCAGACGGCAGGCGCTCTGACGTTCGCGGTGACCGCGGGCACCACCTCGATCTTCGGCGACTCCCCTCTGGGCATCGCCACCTCGGCGGTCGATCTGCGGTCCGGACTGAGCTATGTCAGCGAGGCGCGTACGACGATCGACACCACCTACTCGTTGCCGGCAGGAACCAAGCCATCGTATCGCGATCACGCCAATGAGCTGATCCTGCTGTATGCGAAGAGCGGACAGACGCTGGAGCTGGTGATTCGCGCCTACGACGACGGCATCGCCTACCGCTACCGGCTGCCGGGCGGCGGGCCGGTGTCGATCACGGATGAGACCAGCGGTTTTCGCCTGCCCACGACGAGCGGTGGCTGGGCGGCCCCGTGGAACGCGAACTACGAGCAGGACTACACCTACCATGACGCGTCCCAGCTGAATTCCGGCACGGAGCTCACGATGCCGCTGCTGGCGTCGATCGACGACAACGCCTACTTCACGGTCATCACCGAGGCGCAGGTCGTGAACTCGAACGCCTCCTACGTGCCGTCCCTGGTGAAGGGCAGCGGGGCGAGCGACGGGCTGCTGAACCTCAAGCGGACGCCGGATCAGGCGTTCCCGATCTCGGCGACGTATCCCTTCCAGACGCCCTGGCGCGCGGCGATCATCGCGGGGAACCTCGACACGCTCTACAACTCCGATCTGGTGCAGCACCTCAACCCCCCGTCGCCGGTGAACGCCTCCTGGGTCCGTCCTGGGCGCGCCGCGTGGTCCTGGTACGCCGACGGGGACAGCGCGAGCGATCTCGACAAGCAGAAGGAGTACGTCGACTTCGCCGAGGCCATGGGCTTCGAGTACGTGACCATGGACTGCTGCTACAACCGCACCACGGACCTGCCGGCGATCGCGGCCTACGCCAAGCAGCGCGGCGTGAAGATGTTCGCCTGGGTCAACGCCGAGCCGTTCGCCGACCCGGCCGACGCCGAGGCCCTGATGGCCGAGCACAAGACCTACGGCATCGACGGGCTGAAGGTCGACTTCTTCCTCAGCGACTCACAGAAGTCGATGAGCTGGTACCAGTCGATCGGCCAGGCGGCGGCGAACCACCAGATGATGCTCAACTTCCACGGCAGCACCAAGCCGGGCGGTGAGAACCGGACCTGGCCGTGGGTGGTGACCTCGGAGGCGGTCGCCGGAACCGAGCACTACCTGTATCCGCCGCCCACGACCGCCCGCCAGGACGTCACGTACCCCTTCATCCGCAACATGCTCGGCGGGATGGACTACACGCCGACGATGATCTCGGAGAACGCGTCGATTCTCACCCAGGGTCACTCCCTGGCGCAGGCGATCGTCTTCACCTCCGCGATGGTCAACTACGCCGACTCGGCCGCGGCCTACGAGCAGTGGGCCGGCCGTCACCTGATGCGCGTGATCCCGACGGTGTGGGACGAGACGAAGGTCGTCGAAGGGTTCCCCGGCGACCACGTCACGGTCGCGCGCCGGTCCGGCGACGACTGGTTCGTCGGCGCGATGACGTCGCCGGCCAGGACCGCCTCGGTTCCGCTGTCGTTTCTCGGCTCCGGTAACTACACCGCGACGATCTTCTCCGACGACGCGTCGGGCCGGCTCACCACCTCGACCCAGACCGTCACGAGCGCGGCCACGCTCTCGCTGCCGATGATCGCCACCGGCGGCGTCTCGGTACGCATCTCGAAGACGCCCCTCGCGATGATCGGCACCGGCGACAGCCGGTACGAGGCGGAGAGCGCGTCCAACACCCTGGGCGGCTCCGCCGGCGTCCAAACGTGCAAGGGCTGTTCGGGCGGCAAGAAGGTGGGCAGCGTCGGATCCGGCGGCTCGGTGCGGTTCAACGGCGTGACGGCCGCGACCGCGGGCACCCACAAGCTCACCTTCACCTACACCTCGGGCGACCCGCGATCGGTCCAGGTCCAGGTCAACGGCGCCACCGTAGCGACGGAGAACGTCAAGGACTCCGGCGGCTGGGAACACGTGGGCAAGTGGTCGCTCGACGTGCCGCTCAACGCCGGCGCGAACACGATCACGTACCTGAACGCGGGCGCCTACGCGCCGGACATCGACGCGCTGACGATCTCACGCACGATCGAGGCCGAGGCGGCCGGGAACACGCGCGCGGGCGGCGCCGCCGTGGACGTGTGCTCGGGATGCTCGGGCGGCAACGGGGTGTCCGGGCTGGCGACAGGCTCGCTCTCGGTGCCGTTCCAGGCCACCTCCGCAGGCGACAAGACGGTGCGGATCCACTATGCGTCGGCCGCCGCCGCGTCGATCAAGGTCGCGGTCGGCAGCGGGCCGCCGGTCACCGTCCCGCTGCACGCGACGGGCGGCGGCGACGCCCCGGCCACCGCGACCGTCGGGCTCTCCCTGAGCTCCGGCGCGAACACGATCCTGATCGAGGACGCGTCGGGGGCGGGCGTGACGATCGACTCGCTCGACGTGGTGATGTGAGCGAGGGGCCGGGGCGGGTACGCCCCGGCCCTGCACCGAATTGGCGAATCGTCCCATTTGCAGCTAAGAAATCCCAGTGGCCGAGGATGACGCGACCTGTGACATCCCTGGTGATGGCAGGTCCTTGCCACGTGAACAAGCCGACGGCATCCGATGGAGAACGTGTTGAGCGACGATGTACGCACCCGCCGAACGACGAGCGGGGGCTCGGTGAACGCCTGGATCCGTAACACGGACGACGGCGTGCAGTTGACCGTGACCCGCAACGACGAGACGGTCCTCGACCGAGTTCCGCTCGGATTCTCGATTGACGGCACGCAACTGGGCACGGACGCGGAGCTCGTGCACGTCGCGGACCGTACGGTTCGCGATCGGTTCGCCCTGCGTTCCGGCAAGTCCGCCGGCGACCACGACTACGAGCACCACGAGAGCGTGCATGCGTTCCGCTCGCCCGGCGGTGTCGAGTGGCAGGTCATCCTGCGCGTCGGGCGCGACGGCGTGGCGATCCGCTACGCCCTGCCCGCGCTGGACGGCACCACCCGCGTCACGGGGGATCGCACCGCCGTCACCCTGCCCGCCGGGTCGCGAAGCTGGGTCCTCGACTACCAGACCTGGTACGAAACGCCCCGGTTCGGCGTGGACACCGCCGAGCTGGCGAGCGGTGCGTACGGACTTCCCTTCCTCACCCGCCTGGACGGGACGACCCATCTCCTGATCACCGAATCCGGGATCGACGGCCGCTTCGCCGGCGCGCACGTGCGAGCGGGCGAGCCCGAACCGCAGGGCGGCCCGGACGGCCCGGGCGGGTCGGCGCCGGGAGGCGGCCGGGAGCTGCGCTTCACCCTGGCCGACGACGCCGTCGAGGTCGCCCGCGGCGTCGTGACGCCCTGGCGTGTCTTCCTCGTCGGAACCCTCGCCGAGCTCGTGTCCTCGCTGTTCGTCGAGGAACTGGCGCCGGCCGTCGCGCCCGAGCTGGCGGACGCGACCTGGGTACGCCCCGGCCGCGCGGCCTGGTCATGGTGGTCCGACTTCTACTCGGGCGCGCAACTGGCCAAGCAGCGGCACTTCGTGGACGTCGCCGCCGACCTCGGCTGGGAGCACCTGCTGATCGACTGCGGCTGGGAGGACACCTGGGTGCCCGAGATCGTCGCCTATGCCAGCCGCCGCGGCATCCAGGTGCATCTGTGGACCATCTGGCGCGATCTCAACAGCCCGGAGGACCTGCGCAAGCTGGCGCTGTGGCGCTCCTGGGGCGTCGCCGGGATCAAGGTCGACTTCATGGAGTCGGAGTCGAAGGACCGTTATCGCTGGTACGACACGATCCTCACCGAATCCGCGCGGCTCGGTCTCATGGTGAACTTCCACGGCTCGGTCATCCCGCGCGGCTGGATGCGTACGTTCCCGCAGGTGATCGGCTACGAGGCGATCCGCGGCGCCGAGTACTACGTGTTCTTCGAGAACCAGGCGCTCACCGCGGCCCACAATGTCATCCAGCCGTTCACCCGCAACATCGTCGGGGCGATGGACGCAACCCCCGTCGCCTTCGGCGCCGCCGGCCGTACCACCAGTGACGGCCATGAGCTCGGGCTCTCGGTGGCGTTCGAATGCGGGATCACCCACTTCGCCGACCACGTCGACGCGTATGCGGCGCGGCCGGCGGCGGCCCGGTTCCTCGCGGAGCTGGCGCCGGTCTGGGACGAGACGGTGCTGCTGGCGGGCGATCCCGACACGCACGCGGTCATCGGCCGCCGCGCCGGCGACCGGTGGTTCCTGGGTGGCATCGCCACCGGTGACGCGCGCGTGATCCACGTGCCGCTGGACCGGCTCGGCGCGGGACCGGACGCCCAGGTGTGGATTGTCGCCGACTCCGCGACCGTGACAGGCGGAGCGCAGGCGACCGGCCTCGCCGAGAGGGAGACTACCGCCACGGACGCCATCGACGTCGCCGTGGCCCGCGACGGAGGTTTCTCCGCCATCGTCGCGCCGGCGGGCGCGGACGTCTTCCGCGCCGCGCCCCGGCCGCACCATCCCGCCCCCGTGGTGCACCCGCCCATCGCCGAGCTCGGCGCGGACGGGACCGCGACGATCACGACGGACGCCGACGCCCGATTGCGCCTGCCGGCGGGCTGGACCGCCGCCCGGGTCTCCGAGACCGGCTGGGCCGTGCGCCCCGTACCAGGGCTGCGCCCCGGACGGCTCGGTGTCGTGACGGTCGAGCGGGACGGCACGGACGACACGGTCCCCGTCGTCGCGCACGCGCGAGTGGTGTGCCCTCTGACGCCCGGCGAGTACGCGGTGTCGGAGCTGCCGATGATCGCGTTCGTCAACGAGGACGGTCCCGTCGAGCGCGACCAGTCGAACGGTGGCGGCAATCCCGGCGACGGCGGGCCGATGCGGGTGGCCGGGCAGGAGTTCGAGCGCGGCCTCGGCACGGCGCCATACTCCGAGGCGCGCTTCCATCTGGGCGGGCGTGCCGAGCTGTGCACCGGCGCCGTCGGCGTCGACGACGAGTCCGCCGGCCACGCCAGGGTCAGCGTCCTCGCCGACGACTGCGAGATCTTCGCCGCAGTCGTCGCGGCGGGCAAGCCCGTCACCACCTTCGACCTGGACATCCAGGGGGTCCGTACGCTGTGCCTGCGCAGCGAGGCCGCCGGTCCCGACGACGTCGGCGTGCACGTCGACTGGGTCGACACCACCGTCCACGTCACATCCGTCAACCGCTAACCCCCCGGCCGGCGACGACCGGCGCACAAAGTACGAGGAACATCATGAAGCACAAATGGACGGCCGCTCTGGCCATGACCGTGGCGGCGACCCTCCTCACCGCCTGCTCCGGCGAATCAGGCAGCACGTCGAATGAGAAGGTCACCCTCACCTACGCGAACTGGAGCGAGGACCAGGCTCCCGCGATGGAGCAGATCGCCGCCGAGTTCCAGAAGCAGAATCCGAACATCACCGTCAAGATCCAGACGCTGCCGTGGACCGAGTACTGGTCGACGCTCCAGGTGGGCGTCGCCGGAGGCACCGCGCCGGACGCGTTCTGGATGCTGGCCGACCACTTCCGCGAGTACGCGAAGGGCGGCGCGCTGGTCGACCTGTCCGACACGGTGAAGTCCTCGGGGATCGACATGACCGCCTACCCCAAGGCCGTCTCCGACTCCTACACCTATGAAGGCAAGACGTTCGCGCTGCCGAAGGACTTCGACACCAACGGCATCTGGTACAACAAGGCGCTGTTCGATGCCAAGGGCGTCAAGTACCCGGATGACACGTGGGGCTGGCAGGAGGTGCAGGACGCCGCCAAGAAGCTGACCGACAAGGCCGGGGGCGTGTGGGGGATCGCCGCGCCGATCGACCCGCAGGGCGGCTACTACAACACGATCCTGCAGGCCGGCGGCAGCATCGTGAACGCGGAAGGTACAGCCTCCGACTTCGCGGGACCGGCGGGGGTGGCCGGCCTGAAGTTCTGGACCGACCTCCAGGCGGCCGGCTCGTCGCCGACGCTGAAGCAGTTGTCGGACACCGAGGCGGTCTCGATGTTCGAGAACCAGAAGGTCGCCATGTACTTCTCCGGCGCGTACTGGGCGCTGCGCTTCCACAAGAACGCCGACCTGAAGGGCAAGATCGACGTCGCCCCGCTGCCGAAGGGCGTCAAGCGCGCCACCGTCACCAGCGGCATCGGCAACGCCGGGTTCGCCGGCAGCAAGCACCCGGAGGAGCTCAAGAAGTTCCTGGCCTTCCTCGGCGGCACCAAGGCGGCCGAGATCCAGGCGGCCACCGGGACGGTGCTTCCCGCGTTCAAGGGGACGCAGCAGCCGTGGCTCGACTCGATGCCGGAGTTCCACCTCCAGGTCTTCATCGACGCCATCGACTACAGCGTGCCGCTCCCGGTCGCGGGGAACGCGGCCGAATGGCAGGGTCTCTCGGCGCAGTATCTGAGCCCGGCATGGGAGGGCGCCAAGCCCGTGCAGGTCGCGGCGAAGGAATATCAGGACGCCGTCGACAAGGTGCTCGCCAAGAAATGACGAACGTGGCAGCGAAGCCCGTGCGGCGACCGGCCGGCCGCCGCACGGGCGGCAATCAGTCCAGCGTGTGGTGGGCGCTCGCGTTCATCGGCCCGGCCACGATCGGCCTGGTCGCTCTGTATCTGTGGCCGTTCCTGTCCACACTGGTCAAGAGCTTCCAGGACGTGCCGGCGTTCGGGCCCGCCGAGTTCGTGGGGCTCGACAACTATGTGACCCTGCTGGGTGACGGCGAGGTCTGGAAGGCGTTCGGGAACTCCGCGCTCTACACCGTGATCGTCCTGCTCGGCATCCCCCTGGCGGTCGTGCTGGCCGCGCTGATCGAGCAGGCCGGCCGGGGGCGCACGGTCTACCGGGTGTTGTTCTTCCTGCCGGTCGTGACCCTGCCCGTCGCCATCGGCATGGTCTGGCGGTTCATCTACAACGGCGACTTCGGGCTGCTCAACTATGTGCTGTCGTGGTTCGGCATCGACGGCGCGTACTGGGTGGCCGATCCCCGGTTCACGATCTACGCGTTCGGCGTCGTCGGCATCTGGATGGGCCTCGGCATCAACCTGATCATCCTCGGTGCCGGGCTGCAGGCGATCCCGAAGGCCGTCTACGAGGCGTCCGCCCTCGACGGCGCCGGTCGCGTCCGGCAGTTCTTCGCCATCACCGTGCCGCTGCTCAGCCCCAGCATCTTCTTCGTCACGATCCTCACCGTGATCGCCGCCCTGCAGATGTTCGACCTGATCTTCATCATGCTGCGCAGCGTGAACAACACCGCCCTCGCCGACTCCAAGACGATCGTCTACCTGTTCTACGAGAAGGCGTTCGTGCAGTTCGACCAGGGCTATGGCGCCGCGATCGCGATCGTGCTGCTGATCGTGATCATGATCGCCACGGCTCTGCAGTTCCGTCTTCAGAAATCCTGGGTCTTTTATGGCTGAGCCCGCCGTCCGCCGAGCACCACGCAAAGGACGCCAGAAAACGACCGCCACCTGGCCGATCCACGTGGCGCTGATCATCGCGGCCGTCATCATGGTCGTGCCGTTCGTCTGGCAGATCCTCACTCTCTTCAAGACGACCTCAGAGGTGAGCAGGATCCCGCCGACGATCCTGCCTGACGGGTTCGACCCGCACTCGTTCGAGACGTTCTTCTCCACAGTGCCGTTCTGGTCGATGTTCGCGGTCTCCACCGGTTCGCTGGTGTTAAGGGTCGCCGGGCAGGTCGCGGTCGCCGCGCTGGCCGGCTACGGCTTCGCGCGCATGCCGTTCCGCGGGCGTAACGCGCTGTTCGGCGTGTTCGTCGCCATGCTGATGGTGCCCAGCCAGCTGTTCCTGATCGGCCAGTACGGGCTGATCCGCGACCTGGGGCTGCTGGACACCCTGCCGGCTCTGGCGATCCCCGGCCTGTTCTCGGCGTTCGGGACCTTCCTGATGCGGCAGGCCTTCCTCAACCTGCCGAAGGACTACGAGGAGGCGGCCCGGCTCGACGGCGCCAACCCGTTCCAGATCTTCTGGTACGTCATGCTCCCCATGGTCAGGCCGATGCTCGCCGCGCTGACCGTGCTGACGGGGCTCTACTCGTGGAACGACCTGCTCTGGCCGCTGATCGTCTCGCCCTCCGGGCAGAACCGGCCGCTGCCGGTGGGTCTGGCCGGACTGCAGGGACAGTTCGGCACGGACTACCCGACCCTGATGGCGGGCGCGTTCGTGTGCTCGATACCTCTCGTGATCGTTTTTCTACTGCTGCAACGCCAGTTCTTCGCGGGCATCGCGAACAGCGGCCTCAAGGGATGACGGGACACCCATGGAACAACGGAACGGCGAAGACATGCACATACCGATCCATCTGCGCGCGGGAGGCACCAGCCTCGTCGTCGCCGTCGACGGCGGACGGCTTCCGCGCATCCTGCATTGGGGGCCGGATCTCGGCGAGCTCGGTTCCCGCGCCCTGGCGGACCTCCAGCGGGCCGCGCTGCCCGCCATCGGCGACAGTCCGGTCACCTACCCCCAGCCCGTCCCGGTGCTCGCCCAGCTCGCGGAGGGCTGGCTCGGCCGCCCGGGGCTCGTCGGGGACAGTGACGGCCGCCGCTGGGCGCCCTGCTTCCGCGCGGCGACGCACGAGGCCGGCGACGAGGCCGGCGACGAGGCCGGCGGGCCCGTGCTCCGCAGCAGGGCGCACGACCCCGAGTACGGCCTCGCGATCGACATCGAGATCCAGGTGCTCGCCGGCAGCGGACTCGTCCGCCAGCGGGCCCGGATCACGAACGAGCGGGCGACTCCGTACCGTGTGACCTCTCTCGAACTGGCCCTGCCCGTGCCGCCGGAGGCCACGGAGCTGCTCGACCTGACCGGTCGCTGGGCGCTCGAACGCGTGCCGCAGCGGCGCCCGTTCCAGGTGGGGGAGTGGGTGCGGGCCTCGCGGGGCGGCAAGCCGGGGCTGGAGCACACGCTGCTGCTGTTCGCCGGCGAGCGTGGGTTCGGGTTCCGGGACGGGCTGGTGTGGGCGACCCACCTGGCGTGGAGCGGCAACCAGGTGCTCGCCGCCGAGCTGACCCCGGCGGGCACGCGGCACCTCGCCGCGGGAGAGCTGCTGCTGCCGGGCGAGGTGGTGCTCGGGCAGGGTGAGGTGTTCCAGAGCCGCTGGCAGTACGGGTCGTGGGGGGCCGGGTTGGACGAGCTCGCCGGGCGCTTCCACCGGCACCTGAGGTCCCGGCCGCGACACCCTCGTTCGCCCCGGCCAGTAGTGCTGAACACGTGGGAGGCGGTCTACTTCCGGCACGACCTCGACACCCTGCTCAGGCTCGCCGAACGAGGCGCGGAGCTGGGCGCCGAGCGGTTTGTCCTGGACGACGGCTGGTTCCTGGGCCGCCGCGACGACACCAGCTCGCTCGGCGACTGGACGGTCGACCCCGCCGTCTGGCCGAAGGGCCTGCGACCGCTCGCCGACCGGGTGCGCGAACTCGGGATGGACTTCGGGCTCTGGTTCGAACCGGAGATGGTCAACCTGGACTCCGAGCTGGCCCGGCGTCACCCGGAGTGGATCTTCGACGCGGGGCACGGCCCGGGCCTGCCCTCCCGCTACCAGTACGTGCTCGACCTCGGTCATCCCGGCGCGTACTCCTACCTGTTCGACCGGATGAACGAACTCGTCGGCTCGCTCGGCATCGCCTACATCAAGTGGGACCACAATCGGTACCTGCTCGACGCCGGCCACGTTCCGGACGGCCGTCCGGGGGTGCGCACCCAGGTCGAGCAGGTGTACCGGTTGATGGCGCAGCTCAAAGCCGCCCACCCGGGGCTGGAGATCGAATCGTGCGCCAGCGGAGGCGGGCGGATCGACCTCGGCGTCCTGGAGTTCACCGACCGGGTGTGGCCGAGTGACTGCAACGACCCGCACGAGCGGCTGGAGATCCAGCGCTGGACGGGGCTGCTGGTCCCACCGGAGATGCAGGGCACGCACATCGGGGCCGAGGAGTCGCACACCACCCACCGGACCCATCCGCTCGACTATCGCGCGGAGAAGGCGCTGTGGGGACACCTGGGGGTCGAGACGAATCTGCTCACCGCGGACGACGAGACCCGGGCGGCGCTGGCGCGGTGGGTGGCCTTCCACAAGGAGCACCGGGGCCTGCTGCACTCGGGCGAAGTGGTCCACGCCGACCTCGCCGACGCGGCGTACCGGCTGGAGGGGGTCGTCTCGGTCGACCGCGCCAAGGCGCTCTACGCGTTCAGCGTCGTCGAGCGCCCGGCCACCTGGCCGCCGGGACGGATCCGGTTCCCGGGGCTGGACGACACGCGCGACTACACGGTCGAGGCCGTCTACCCGGGGTCGGTTCCCGCTCCCGGCACCGTGCCGCCGCCGTGGCAGTACGCCGGCGTCACCCTGCCGGGGCGGTTGCTGCGGCTCGTCGGCGTCGAAGCGCCGTCCCTGGACGTCGATCGATCGGTGCTGCTGCGGGCGACGGCGGTGTAGCCTGCTCAGCCCTTCGCCCGATTGCGGTATTCGGTGGGGCTGGCCTCGTGCATTCGCCTGAAGTGACGGGAGAAGTAGAACGGGTCGGAATAGCCGACCTCGCGGGCTATGTCGGCGATGGTGGTGTCCGTGGTGTCGAGGAGGTTGCGCGCATGTGCCATTCGGAGTGCCGTGTGGTGCGCGAGCACCCCGCCGCCGGTGGCGCGGCGGAACAGGGCGCTCAGGTGGGAGGGCGAGACGCCTACCAGTGAGGCCAGGTCGGCGACGCGTACGGTGGTGTCCAGTCGCTCGGTCAGGTAGGCCATCGCGCGCTGCAACGGGTCGCCCGGCGTCGGCATGGCACGGTCGACCACGATCTGAGTCAGCAGCTTCCACGCGGCGCCCGCCGCGCCCATCAGGCTGGCCGGCGAATGATCCCGCTCCAGGGTGGTCACGATCTCGTCGAGCAGGGCAACGGCCCGATCGAGCCGCCGGATGGAGACCACCGGCCTGGACGCGCCGGCGCCGATCTCCTTGATCAGCTCGGGTAGATCGGTGCCGCGCAGGTGGCACCACCAGATCGTCCAGGGGTTGTCCGCGGACGCGCCGTACGCGTGCGGGGTGCCGCGCGGGATCACCAGGGCCGCGTTCGATCCGACGCGGTATTGGACGCCCTCGATGTTCGCCCACCCCATGCCGGTCGTGCACAGGATGAGGATGGCCTCGTCGATGCCGCTGGGCCGTCTCATCAGGTGGTCTGCGGCTGCCGGATAGTAACCGGTGTCGGTGACCATGAGACGCCGGGTCACCGGGCGGGAGTGTGCCTCGGCCACGACCCGGCGCGGTACGACGGTCAGCCGCTGGTTGCGGAACCCTTCCTGGATCGGCATCGGGTCAGTATGGCATATGCATCGGATCGTCCAGGTGATCTCACACATCAGACATTCCCAGCGACCGGTGGGCACGTGTTGACTGGCGGCGACGCTTTGTGAAGCGCCGCCGATCAGCGGTCAGCCGGAAGCGTCACTTGATGAAGCGACAAGGTGGAGACATTGGGACGAGGATTGTTGCCGGGCAAGGTCGCCGTGGTGACCGGCGCCGCCTCCGGCATCGGGGCCGCGGTGGTGGAGCGCTTTCTGCGCGAGGGCGCACGCGTGATCGCGGTGGACCTGACCGACCAGAGCCCCGACCGGCCGGACCTGCTGGCGGTCAGGGGTGACGTCTCCCACGCCGAGACCTGGCGGCGGATCGCGGACACGGCGCGGGCCGAGTTCGGGCGGCTGGACGTGTTGCACAGCAATGCCAGCACGGTGGTGCGGGCTCCGGCGCACGAACTGCCGGAGGATGACTGGGACCGGCAGCTCTCGGTCAACCTGAAAGCCACTTATCTGGCGGTCAGGGCATGCGCCGGGCTGCTGAAGGAGAGCCGGGGCGCCGTCGTGCTGACCTCCTCCGTACACGCGCTGGTGGGGCTTCCCGGGCATCCGGCGTACGCGGCCGCGAAGGGCGGGCTCGTGTCGCTCGGCCGGCAGCTCGCCGTGGAGTACGGCCCGGAGGTGCGGGTCAACACCGTGATCCCCGGGCCGATCCTCACTCCCGTCTGGGACGGCATCGGCGAGGAGGACCGCCGGCGAAGCGTGGCGGCCACCGCCGCCGGGCGGTTCGGCCGGCCTGAGGAGGTGGCCGCCGCGGTGACGTTCCTGGCCTGCGCCGAGAGCTCGTACGTCACCGGTGCGTCCCTCCTGGTCGACGGCGGCTGGACGGCAGTGAAGGACTCGGCATGACGGACAGGCGCGAAATCGACATTCGGCGGCAAGCATGAAGATCACCAGGATCGAGACCCTTCTCGTGCCGCCGCGCTGGCTGTTCTGCCGGGTGGAGATCGACGAGGCCGCGGTCAGACGCGCCGACCAGGCGGGACACACATGGCGCAACCCGGTCTGGAGACATGACGACGGCGGGACGGCCGAGTGGTGATTCCCCTGTCGGCGCGCTTCGACCTGGCTCGGGGAGGCCGGTGGACGTCGTTGTCCGGAGGCGGCCGCGAATGGTTGTGGGCGCGGCCCGATCCCGCCAGGTCCGCGGTCGTCCCGGGCTCGGAGTTCGTCGACGCCGGCGGTCTCGAGGAGTGCGTGCCCACGGTCCGTGGGCTGCCCGACCACGGTGACGCGTGGAGCCGCCCCTGGACCGGCACCCCGGCCCGGAGCACGGTGAGCTGCGACGGATTCGAGCTGATCCGCACGATCGGCGACGAGGCCGGCGCGGTCGTGGCGACCTACCGGCTGTCCGCGGACCCGGGGTTCAGGTTCCTCTGGGCCGCTCACGCGCTGCTCGATCTCAGTGAGAAGGCGCGGCTCGTCGCTCCGGACGGAACGCCGGTGCGGATCTTCCCCGAGGCGGCGCCGCTGCTGGGCTCCTTCTGGCCGTACGGCGCCGCCCACCTGGATGGGCACTGGCCCGCGCCGTTCGGGCTGGAACTCGACCGGTTCGGACCCGACGACGGCACGGCCGTGGGCGCCGTGCTGGGGTGCGCCGCCGTGCGGGTTGAGGACCAGGCCGACTTCCTCGACCTGCGGCTGGAGACACCATCGGGAGTCCCGGTCGGTACCGCCCTGTGGCGTAATCTCGGCGGGTTTCCCGAACGCGCGCCGTATCGCAGCGTCGGGGTGGAACCCATGCTCGGCGCCGTGTTCGACCTGGCGGAAGCCGGGCCCGGTGAGGCGGCGGTCGTCCCCTCATCCGGTGAACTGACCTGGCGGCTCGTGGTGGCCGCGGAACGGATGAGCCGATGACCGTACAGAACTCCCTCGGCCAGGGCCGCCGAACATCACTGAACCCGCTCGGCGCCTGAGAGCAATGGCCTGCGCCGAACGATGCGGCGCGGCTACAAGCGTGAGGGTCTGTGGGCGCTGGTGGATCACCGGTTCTCGCGGTTGTTGTCGCCGACCGGGCGTGCCGACGAACGGGTCGTCGCGGCGATGCTGACCGCGATCGCCGAGCAGACTCAGCTTGACCGCTGGGCCATCCAACGACAGGTGAGCCGTTCGGGCTTGTTTCATAAGCGAGGACCCATGAAACACCGTCCGTGTCCATGTCCGGGTGGAAGCATCCGTGTGCGGCACGCCGGAAAGGATCATGGCCTCCATCGCGGCGGCCCGGACCGGGACGAACCCGGACGCGGCTCCCTGAACCGCCTGCCTTGGTCTGCTTGACCTTCCACCTAAGCACCGTCCCGCACTCAGGTGTTCCTCAGTTCTGCGACGAACAGCTCATCGACCGTGCGCGGCACCGCGGACAGTCCCTGTTCGTCGTGGTAGCGCAGATAGGTCTCAAGAGCTGTGCGGTTGGAGTCGACGCCGTAGGGCCACCAGTCGTGCGGGAACAGCTTGTGGTTCTCTTCGAACAGGTCGTTCATCCACGGCACCATCGTGGTGACCTGGTAGAGCCGACGCATGTCGCGGTAGGACTCCGCAGCGGCGTTCTTGGCCTCCGAAAAGCCCTGGTAGAGGCGTTGGGCCAGGCCGGGATGGGATTCGAGGAGTCCGCGGGACGTGGCGATCGTGTGCATCATCGGGAAGATGCCGGTGCGGCGGTACCAGTCACGCTCGCGCGCCTCGTGGTCCGGGAACAGGGGTGCGATGTTCGGTGATCCCGCAAGGTAGGGCGTCGGCGCGTTGGCGCTGAACAGGACGTCGATCTCGCCGCGGTCGAGCATGTCGGCCAGGGTGCGCCCGGCGGGAGCGAGGGTGATCTCGACGTCGTCGGGGTGTGGATGCGTGGTGAACTCGAACGGGGCGGGCAACGGCGTTTCAAGTCCGCCGAGGATCCAGCGGTTCTTCTCCGGCGCGAAGCCGTACTCGTCGGACAGGATGCCCTTCGCCCAGACGCCCGAGTCCTGGCCGTACATACCGAACTCGCCGATCGTCCGGCCGATGAGATCCTCCGGTCCGCGGATGCCCTTGCGTGTGTTCACGAACACGCAGGAATGCCGGAACACCCGGTTGGGGAACACCGGCAGAGCGACGAGTCCGGCACCGGCATCCAGTGCTCGCAGGTAGTAGGTGAGACCGAACTCGGCGACGTCGAATCGGCCGGCTGTCAGACCCGAGAAGATTTCGGGGATGGTGGACGCGGTGTGCAGGGTCGCGTCGAGGCCGCCGAAGGCCACGGTGCCGTCGAAAAGCGGACGGGTGGTGTCGTAGCGAAAGCTTGCGATGTCCACGTGGAGGGAGGCCACAGGCTTGCTCCTTGCGCTGGTGAGCCGCCACGGCGGTGCGTCGTGGCGGCGGCGGATGCCGGTCCGGCCATACCCCGGAGCGACTCTGTCACTCGAACGGCACGAGCACTTCCGTGAATGACCTTTCACTTTTATGATGGACTTGCGCGACGTCCTCGCCAAGATGAATGATCATTTACTTTACGGGAGGTAGACGGTGCCACGCATTTCACCGGAGCGGCGCGAGGCCAAGCGCGCGGAGATCGTTGCGGCAGCGCGCCGCTGTTTCTCCCGCGACGGGTTCCACCAGACATCCATGCCCGACATCGCCGCGGAAGCAGGCGTGTCGGCCGGGGCACCCTACCGGTACTTCGCGAGTAAGGAGGAGATCATTCTCGCTATCGCCGAGGACGCGTTCGGGCTTGTCTTCAGACCGGTCGAGCGTCTGGCTGCGGTCAGCGAAGCCGCCTCCGTGGCCGAACTGGTGGCCGCCTCGCTTGAAGCGCTCAGCGTGGACACCGTCACCGACGCCACCGGCCGTTCCGTATCGGTGGAGGAGCTGTTGCGTTGCGCCGTGCAGGCCTGGTCCGAGCTCTTGCGCAACGAGGCTGTACGCACCCCTGCCGTGGAGGGATTCGAAGTGGTGCGCCGCAGCATCGCCGCAGCGCTCGGCCGCGGTCAGAAGGCGGGCGCCGTCCCCATCACAGCAGACCCCGAGAACAGCGCCCGCGTGGTGATGGGGCTGCTCCATGGCTACCTGCTCCAGCGCGTGGCGTTCAGCCTCACGGACACGGCCGGGTTCAGTGAAGACGTCACCGTGTTGCTGGGCGGCGGGGCGCAATGCGAAGCCCCGGCCCGTTGACGGCGGGTGCTGCCGCCTCCGGATCGCGGGCAGCGTTCCGGCTCCGCATGAGGGCGGTGATGAAGACGCCGAGGGCGAAGCCGACGGTGGTGCAATATCACGTCTCCTGCCCCGACACCCGCTCGCTGCACACCGGTCTCACGATGGAACGCCTTGCAGCGTGGGGACGGCTCACGGCCCGCGGCATGTTCGCGAGGGAACGATCTCCGCAGTGACTGTAAGACTGATCCGCCTTTGACCATTACCTGATGTAAGGGCCAAAGAAGGAGCCTATGTGCTGAATGATGATGAGTTCGCCGCTTTGTTCGATGCGTACCGCCCCCGGGTGTACGCGTACGCGGTGAGCAGATGTGGTCGCCGGCTGGCCGAGGAGGTGGTCAGCGAGACGTTCGTGGTCGTGTGGCGGCGGCGGGACGTCATCCCGGCCAAGGCGCCCTTGCCCTGGTTACTAGGTGTGGCGCACAACGTGATCCGCGAGTTCTATCGCGACGAGCTCCGGCAGGCGGCGCTGGACGAGGCGCTGCGCGGCTGGACCGAGCAACTTGAGGGGGACGTGGCCGACCAGGTGGCCGAACGGGCCACCGCGATGAAAGCCCTGTCCACGTTGAGCGACGCGGACAAAGAAGTGCTGACCTTGGTCTCGTGGCACGGCCTGACCTCGGCGCAGGCGGCCGCGGTGGTGGGAAGTTCGCGATCGGCGTTCTTCGTCCGGCTGCATCGGGCCCGCCGGCGGCTGGAGGCCGCCATGAACAACGTGACGGCGGCCGGCCCCCGGCCCGCATTCGTCCCGGAGGAGGAGAAGTGAAGCGGAAGAACGCGCTCGATCTGCTGGCGGCGGCCCGGCCCGCCGACCTCGACCTGCCAGGGTCGCCCCGGGCGCGGATGGAGGAACTGCTCCCGCCGGTGCGGCGGGGCCGCGCACGGTGGGTCGGGGCGGTCGCCGCGTCGCTGGCCACAGCGTCCGTGATCGGGGCGCTGGCCTTCCCCCGCCTGCTCGACCCCGGCGTCTCCACGGGGCAGGTGGCCACACATCCCGCCGGGAACGCGCTGGACATGGCGGCCCGCAGTGCGGCAGCGCAGCAGCAGACACCCGGGCGGTTCTGGTACACCGACGGCCTGATCCTAGGCGAGGAGATCATCGGCGCACCGGGCAACCGGTACCGGATCAAGACCCGGGTCCAGACCGGCCTATGGGCCCCGCGCGACCCGGCGACGCTCCCCGTGCTCACCGAACGCGGCCTGCCTACCGTGCCGGCGTCCGGACAAGAGGAGCAGGCGTGGCGGCGAGCGGGGAAGCCCAAGCTGTGCGGCAACGACACCGACTGCAAGAACGACACTGCTCCGCTCGGACGCACGAGATTCATGTTCATGCCCGGCACCTGGCCCTACGGAGATCAAGGGCTCACGCTTCCCGCCGCTGAGCTGCTCGATCTGCCTCAGGAACCGGACGCGCTGCGCGAACGCCTGCTGGCGTTCTGGCCCGCCTACAGCGAGACCATGAAGGACTGGCCGACACCGCCCGCGGGAAGTTCGCTGCCCACGAAGGACTCCTGGCTCCTCGACATCTCCCTGGACCTGCTCCAGCACGCCCCGATCTCAGCGGGCACCCGCGGGGCCCTCTACCGGATGGTGGCCAACCTGCCCGGCACCCGCGCCCTTGGCCGGATCCCCGATGCCGAGGGACGCTTGGGGATCGGCATCGGATGGACCCAGGCCATGAGGGACGGACAGAGCGAGCAGCAACTCATCGTGGAGGAATCCAGCGGCCGGCTACTCGCACTGCAGAACGTCGTCGTGAAGCCCTGGTCGCAGGACCCGGCGGGCAGCGAAGGGGCCGCGGGCCTGCCTGCGGGAACCGTCTACCACGCACTCGTCTACCAGCGAGCCGCCTGGACCGACACCCCCGCCCCGCTTCCCGAGGGGTGTCCTGCCCCCACTCAGAGCGACCAGAAGGACTGCGTCGGCTGAGGCCCGACATCCACTCGGCGGTCAACCCCTGAACCTACAGGAAGTCGTCAAGTCATGTACGTGATGATTATCACGTACATGAGCGATCATGGCGGCCCGGCGACCAGGGCGCTCGGTCTCGGCCATCGCCGAGAAGAAGGCGGAGAGCAGGCGGCCGGGCCCGCTGGGGTCGTACATGCCGGGCAGCGGTCCGGCGAGCATCTCCAGGACCAGGCCGTGGGCGGTGAGTTCGGCGGCGTCGCGGCCCAGGCCCTTCATCTCGTACACGGTGAAGATGACCCGGCAGTGCGGGGCGTGGGCCTTGATCTGGCCGGCCAGCGCGAGCGCGGCTTCGAACTGGGGCCGGACGCGTACCCTTTGATGCTGTCGATCTGACCCTCAAGATGCTCAGCTGTCGGACAGGATCAGGCCAGCGGTGACCCCCGTCGAAGCCGCCGCTCCGCGCTCCGCCTGCACCGCTATCCGAGCGCCTTGGCGAGCGCCTGCATTGCCTCAGCAACGACGGGCAGCGTGGAACGCGGTATGTGGTCGAGAACGCGCGCCCGCACGCTACGCAGGTGCACCGGGTAGGCCCGCTGCAAGGTTCCCATTCCCTTCGCAGTGAGAATGACCTCGACGCCTCGCGCGTCGTTGACGCAACGTCTCTTGATGACGAGATCCTCGGCGGCAAGTTCGTCCACCAGCCGCGTCGTCCTGCTGCCTGACAGGTAGGCCCGATTGGCGAGCTCGGTGATCCGCAGTGTCTGATCAGGCGCTTCGGACAAGTGGGTCAGGGCGCTGTAAGTGCTGAGGGACATGTTTGCTCCTCGTTGTAGGTCCTCGTCGAGGAGCCGCGGCGCAATCACGAAGAAGCGCGCGAGGTCCCGCCACGCAGGCTCTTCGAGAGCGTCCAGTGGCTGGGGCGTCGCGGTGATGCCGTCCGTCATGCTCACAGCGTACTTGCTGTTGCAGACAGTTAATTCCGCTATGAAAGGCCGGGATCGACTGCCTCCCTCACCAGGAAAGCTCCTGCCGGCCCCGTCGCCGCCCATGTGAATGTCCGTGCACTGCATTGCAACTGCCGCTGACCCAGCTGCGGACGGGCCGAGCCGTCGCCGCCTGCACCATCTGAGGTTTGCGGCAGATCGGACACATACAGTTACTTGCTTGCGCAGGTAAATATGTTAGATTGGCTATTGCCGCTGAAGCCAGACCGGCACCCCATCCAATCGAATCCCGGCCAGGCTCCGGGGCCCCTGTCCTGCACGGCACGAAGGAATTGACCATCATGGCCCGATCGACACAGTTACCAACCGACCGCCGCATGTTCCTCAAGCGCACGGCCACAACGCTGGCCATCCCGGCGGCGGCGAGTATCGCCGGCGGCGTCCTGACCGGCACCGCTCACGCGGATACGTCGGACCTGCCCGACTACGCGCCGATCCCAGCTGAGGCGTTCGGCCCGGCGCTGAACGCCGACGGCTACCACGTCGGTCAGATCGCCGGCAATCTGTACTGGGTCACCGACAGCAGCTACCAGGCGATGTTCCTCAGCACCCGGCAGGGTGTCGTCCTCGTGGACGCGCCGCCGACCATCGGCCACAACCTGCTGCGCGCCATCGGCAAGGTCACGAACACCAACGGTCGGCCCAGCAAGGTCACCCACCTGATCTACTCGCACTCCCACGCCGACCACATCGGAGCCGCCGGCCTGTTCGGGCGCGACACCGTCCGGATCGCGCAGGCCGAGACAGCGGGCTTGCTCGCTCGCGCCGCCGATCCCAAACGGCCGCGTCCCACGGTGACGTTCCGGGACAGCTACCGGCTCAGGGTCGGCGGAGAAACCCTGCAGCTGGAGTACCACGGCCCCAACCATGCCCCCGGCAACATCTTCATCCACGCCCCGGACTACACCACGCTCATGGTGGTCGATGTCCTGTTCCCGGGCTGGGTGCCGTTCAAGAACCTGGCCGTCTCGCAGGACATTCCTGACTGGGTCAAAGCGCAGAGCATCGCCATGGACTACCCGTGGCAGACACTCGTCGGCGGGCACCTCGGGCGCCTCGGGACCCGCGCCGACGGCGAGCTGCAGATCCAGTACATGAAGGACCTGGAGGCGAGCACCCGGGCGGCTATCACCTCCGTCGATCCGACACCGTACTTCGCCGAATACGGCGCCCAAGGCAACTCCTGGGCCATCTTCAAGACCTTCCTCGACGCCGTCGCCCAGGCCGCGGCGGCCCCCGTGACCGCGAAGTACACCGGCCGCCTCGCCGCCGCCGACGTCTTCACCATGGACAACGCATGGACCCTCATGGAGTCCCTGCGCATCGACAGCGGGATCCTCGGCCCCTTCGGCGTCCGGCCGTGACGGACGACTCAAACGCAAGGAGTAGCGAAAGGAGGATCAAGATCCTCCTCCGGGGGACTGCGCAAGGCCTCCACGAACACCGTGCTGGTGCGGGTCGCGCAGCAGCAGGTCCCCGAGGGACGTCGAGATCGAGTTCTACGACGGCGTCGGCTCGCTTCCGTTCTTCCACGCCGACCTCGAGGCCGGGCCCCGGCTTCGGTAGTCGACCTGCGCGAGAGGAACGCCGCCGCCGACGGCGTCTTGATCGCCACGCCTGAGTACAGCAACATCGTCCTGTTCAAGCTCAACGAGAGAGTCACCCGCGACTCCGCCGAGGCGGAGGCCCGAATGCAACTGGTGAAGGACCTTGACAAGCAGATCCATGAAGTCCGCCACTGGGACGTCGGCTGGCATACCTTCGACGGCTTCCCCGGCACCTACGACTGGGCGTTGAACAGCCTCTTCGACGGCACCGAGGCGTTCATGCGCTTCTTAAACCACCCCGCGCACCAAGCCCCGATCGCCCATTGGAAGAACCACGCGTCCTGGGTTGTCGTCGACGTGCACGTCTAGAGACGCCGCGGCGCCACCAAGGCCGGGCGCCTGACTCTCACCAACCAGCGTGAAGTCAAGATTTTAACGACCGGCGATCAAGAGCGCGGCCCGTTTGTGCCCTATTCCGGAGGCACCCGTTCTTCGGGCACGAGGACTCCGGGTCCGCTTCACTACTTGATGACCGCGTCCCGTGGTCCGCCGTAGACGGGGTTCTTGTTCAGCCGGTGCTCCGTCACGAGCAGACGGATCACTCCCTTGGCGTTCTCCTCCGCCTCCCAGACGGCCCAATGGTTGCCGACGGGTTCCTCCTGTGTGCGGTCGATGCCGTAACCCCCGGGGTTTCCCGGCGGGATGGAGATGATCGCGAAGATGACCTTCTTGCCACGACTCCTTAGCTCGGGCAAAACCTCGCCGACGGTCTTCTCCTCCACCCGCAACCCCTCTAGCGAGCGGCCCTTGTCGGTCGCGATGCGGAACTCCGGCTCGATTCTCTTCGGCGTGGGGGCGGGCACAGGCTCGCGGGGCGCCACCGGGCCCTCCATCAGGTACGTGGTGGTCAGGCCGCCCTTGCCGCTGATGCTCCAGACGAATGTCTGACCGGGACCGAACAGCTCGGTGTTGATGCGCATCTGCCAGCCCTCCGACTCTCCAGGGATGTTGTCCGCTACCAGACGACCGGTAGCTCGTGGATGCCGTAAACGCCCTTGTCCTTGAACGCGATGTCCTCGATCGGGGTGGCCAGTCTCAGCTCGGGAATCCGGCGGAACAGCGTCTCGAAGACGATCTCCAGCTCCAGCCGGGCGAGGTTCTGGCCGAGGCACTGGTGCGGTCCGTAGCCGAAGGTGACGTGCGAACGGGCGCCCCGCTCGACATCGAACTCGGCGGCGTCGGTGAACGCGCCGGGATCGAAGTTGGCGGCGAGGGCGGAGGCGATGATGCCCTCCCCCGCCTTGACGGTCACCCCGCCAACCTCGACGTCCTCGGTGGCCAGCCGAGGAATGGGGTCCGCGATCGAGAAGTACCGCAAGGACTCCTCGACGGCCATCGGGATCTTGTCCGGGTCGGCCTTGATCGCGGCCAGCTGGGCCGGGTCGTCCAGCAGGCCGACGACGCCGAGCGAGATCATGTTCGCAGTCGTCTCGTGGCCGCCGATCAACAGCAGGAAGGCGAGGCCGATCAGGTGCTCGTGGTCCAGGTCGCCCTCGGCGCGCTGCTTCTCGATCTGCCGGCTGAGCAGGTCGTCGCCGGGTTCGGCCTCCTTGGCGATCAACAGCCGGTCGAGGTAGGCGCGCAGTTCGTCGATTGCCATCTGCCGTTCGGCGGCCGGACCGATCCCGCTGATCAATTTTGCGCTGCGTGCCTGGAAGAATTCGTGGTCGGCGTAGGGCACGCCGAGCAGTTCGCAGATCACCAGCGACGGCACCGGCAGCGATAGCGCCTTCACCAGGTCGGCCGACCGCTCCTCGGTGGCCAGCATCTCGTCGATGAAGCCGTCCACGATCTCCTGGACCCTCGGTCGCAACGCGGCAAGCCGCTTCACGGTGAACTCGCCGATCACCGCCCGCCTGGCCGCCGCGTGCTCGGCGCCGTCCATGGTGACCATCGACGGCGTCAGGCGCCGATTCTGCTGACGGGCCGCCGGATCAGCCAGCAGCACCGGGAACTTCGGGTCGTGGCGGTTGGAGCTGAACCTGGGATCGGCCAGGATCGCCTTGACGTCGGCGCGGTTTGTCGCCCACCAGGTGGTACCGCCGTCGACGGTGGGCACCTTGCTGATGGTTTCCTGTTCCCGCAGGCGCTGATACTCCGGCTGTCCGCCGAACGGGCACCGCTTCGGCGGAAAGGTCGCTTCGGTCTCCGACACGTGGTCCTCCCTTTGCCAAACTCTCGAGCTAACTGGAATGTGCCATCCGATTAGACCGCAACGGTAGCAGAATCATGGACTTCGTCCAATGTTGCACGAAGTCCAGATTTCCCGTACCCTGCTGGCGTGGCAGACGAGGAAGTCCTGGGCTTGCGGGAGCGAAAGAAGCGCGAAACCTGGCGGGCCATCCGTGCCGCCGCGTTCGACCTGTTCGAGGAGCGCGGCTACGAGGCGGTGAGCGTCGAGGAGATCGCCGCGGCCGCGGAGGTTTCACGCAGCACGTTGTTCAACTACTTCGCGTCCAAGGAAGCCATCGTCTTCGATCCGGACCCGCAGGGACCCCAGGTCTGGCGAGCGTTGATGCGCGACCGTCCGGCTGACGAGCCGTTGTGGACGTCGTTGCAGGAAGTCTTTCTCCGGTACCTGTCCATGTTCTCCGATCAGATGGCGCTGCATCAGCGACTGAAGGCGGCGTCGCCGGCATTGGCCGAGTCCACCCGCGACCACAGCGAACGCTTCTTCGCCGACCTGCAGGAGTGGGTCGCGTCCCGCACGCCGCCCGGCCAGGAGGTAAGGAGCGCTCTGTTGGTCAACGTCGCCAAGGCGGTGATGGCCACGGCCTACATGGCGTGGTCACCCGACGATGGATTCGATCGTCTGTTCGAACTCGCCAAGGACAATTTCGCGCAGGCGAGCAACGGATTGGGACCCGACCGGACCTGACCGGCAATCCCGAAACCGAATACCACCAGTCAGCGCCGCGCGGCCCGCGGTGCGGAAGGAACACGCCCATGAGCAAGATCTGGTTCATCACCGGTGCTTCGCGCGGCTTCGGCCGCAGCTGGACCGAGGCGGCCCTGCGTCGCGGGGACAGCGTCGCCGCCACCGCCCGCGACATCGACACCCTGAATGACCTTGCCGACAAGTTCGGCGACGCCGTCCTGCCCATCGCGCTCGACGTGACCGATCGTGCCGCGGCCATCGCCGCGGTCGGTCGGGCTCATGCCCACTTCGGCAAGCTCGACGTCGTCGTGAACAACGCCGGCTACGGACACTTCGGGTTTCTGGAAGAGATCAACGAGACCGAGGCTCGCGCCCAGCTCGAAACGAATGTGTTCGGTGCCCTCTGGGTCACCCAGGCGGCGATCCCGCTGATGCGGGAGCAGGGCTCCGGTCACATCGTGCAGATCTCCAGCATCGGCGGGGTGGCCGCGTTCCCCGGCCTGGGCATCTACCACGCCTCGAAGTGGGCGCTCGAAGGTTTCTCCGAAGCCCTGTCCCAAGAAGTCGCGCCTTTCGGCATCAAGGTCACCCTGATCGAACCGGGCGGCTACGCGACCGACTGGGCCGGCTCCTCGGCCGTCCACTCCGAACCCAACCCGGCCTACCAGCCGATGCGCGACGCCAGGGCCCAGGGGCAACAGGGCTACCAGGCGCCAGGGCCGGAGGCCACCACCGCGGCTGTGTTCGCCGCCGTGGACGCCGAAAACCCACCGCTACGCCTGCTGCTGTCCGGCATTGCGTACGACGTCGCCCAGCGCGTGTACCAGCAGCGGCTGCAAACATGGTCGGAGTGGGAAGCCACGTCTCGTTCCGCCAATTCGTAGGACCAGCCGTTACCGCAACCGCCTCCGGCGCCCTGGCCGCACTCACCACCGGCGACAACCCCGGCCAGTCCCTTGACCCGGTCCAGGTCTATCGGGTTCGCACCGATGACCTGGAGCAATCAATACCTGTGGATCAAGATCTTTAGGCGGCTGCCGACCCCTCCTCGGCAGCCGGTGCCTCCTCGGGTCGCTCGATGAGCTTGCCCTTGCGGAATGTCGATCCGGCGCGGACCAGGGCGACGAGGTGAGGTGCGTTGACCGCCCGCCAGCGGGCCTGAGCCGACTCGATCAGCTTGAAGGCCATCGCCAGCCCGGCAGCGCGTGAGCCCGGCCCCTTGGTGACCTTGGTGCGGTGCCGGACAGTGGCGAAGGTGGACGGCCGGCCTGGACCAGGCCCTCGCCGCGACGTGGATGGGCACAACCTTCACCATCACCAAGTTCGACCGCTTCCCCCGCAACATCGAAGGGGCCTGCCAGATTCCTCAACGACCTGTCTCGCCGAGGCGTGCGTTCGCCATGGGCGCCTCGCTCTACGACTGGAGCGACCCGTTCGGCAGGTTGTTCCTGCAGACCATGGTCATGTCCGCCGAGTTCGAGGCCAACCTCGGACATCTGCGCACCGGCGAGGGTGTTGCGCCCAGGCAAAGCTTCTGCCCATGGGGTGCTTGTCAGAGGCCTCTGGCAGCAGAACCAGAGCCTTCCGAGGTTTGCTCTCCCACGCCGGCCCCCACGGTCAGACCCGTCTTCCTCGCTTCGGTTCTCTTGATCATCGCAGAGCGTCCCTGATGGCACGGGCCGCGTTGATCAAGCCGATGTGGCTGAGGGCCTGAGGAAAGTTGCCGATCGCTTCTCCCGTTGCGGTGTCCGCTTCTTCACTGAGCAGGCCGACGTCATTGGCGTGGGAGGCGACGGTCTCGAACGTTCGTCTGGCCTCGGTGTCCAGGCCGGTGAGGGCCAGGGCGTGGGCGAGCCAGAAGGTGCACAGCAGGAAGGTTCCCTCCTCGCCGGGGAGCCCGTCGGCGGAACGGTAGCGGTGTACCAGTCCCCGCGCGTCGGTCAGGTGGGTGGCGACGGCCTGCACGGTGGAGCGGATTCTCGGTTCGTCCGGAGGCAGGAACCCGACCAGGGGCATCATCAGCGCGGCGGCGTCGAGATGAGTGCCGCCGAACGTCTGCGTGAAGGCGCCTAGCTGCTCGTTCCATCCGTAGGTCAGGATCGCGGCGTGGATCTCATTCCGGATGCGTATCCAGTCGGCGGTCCTGGACGTCGCTCCCAGCGTGGAAGCCAGGTTGATGGCCCGGTCCAATGCAACCCAGCACATCAGCTTGGAGTGCGTGAAATGCATGCTAGGGCCCCTGATCTCCCACAGGCTCTGGTCCGGCTCCTGCCAGCGGTGGGCGGCGGTCTCGGCCGCCCCGACGAGCAGTGAGCGGGTGAGTGGATCGAATGGGCCGATGTCGCGGTAGGTCCGGTGGGCGGCGTCGAGCAGTTCGCCGTACACGTCGAGCTGGTGCTGGCGCCAGGCGTCGTTGCCGACCCGGACAGGGGCGCTGCCTCGCCACCCGCGCAGATGCGGAAGACTCCGTTCGCTCAAATCGCGCTCGCCGCCGATGCCGTACATGATCTGCAGATCTGGTTCCGCGTCGACCTGGGTGGCGGATGCGCGCGACAGGAAGGTGAAGAAGGCGGTTTCTTCCTCTTCGCAGGTGGCCGTGTTCAAGGCGTGCAAGGTGAAGCTGGCGTCGCGGATCCAGGTGTAGCGGTAGTCCCAGTTACGCTCCCCTCCGATACTTTCCGGCAGGGAGGTGGTGACCGCGGCGACGATCGCTCCCGTGGGAGCGTAGGTCATGGCGCGCAGGACCCGGCCGCTGTGATTGACCTGCCGCTGCCACGGCCCCTGGTAGTCGGCATGCGTGCGTGACCAGGAGCGCCATCCGCGGACGGTGTCGTGGATCCGGTGTGCGATGGCCCGGGAGGTACGGCGCGGCGGTTCGGGCCCCCAGGCCGGGCCGGCCTGCAGGGCCAGGCTGAGGCTTTGGCCTGCGCGCAGGGTGTGAGCGGCGTGGGCGATCGAGCCGTTGACGCGGAACTCGACAGGGCTGGACAGGGTGAGCACATCGGTTCCTCCGCGGGCGATCAGACCGCCGGGGACGGGGTGCATCAGTGGGCGCACGAGCCCGAACTCGGGCCGGGGTGCGTACACGATGTCAACAGGCACCCGCCCTTGGGTGCAGGTGAGTCGGCGCAGGAGCAGGCCGGGGGAGGATCTGCCCAGTTCGTGCCCGCGTTCTCCGCGGCCCAGTGCGAGGGCGTCCTGGAGTACCAGGGTGCCGTCGCGGGTTTGGAAGGTGGTCTCCACGACGAGGGTGTCCTCGATGTATCGGCGGGTCACCTCGGCCGGACCTGTAGGGTGGATCGCCCAGGATCCGGCGTCATCGTCCAGTAGCCGGCCGAAGACCGCCGGGCTGTCGAAGCGAGGCAGGCACAGCCAGTCGATGGAACCGTCGGATGTGACCAGCGCGGCCGACCGGCAGTCCGACAGCATCGCGTAGTCGCCGATCGGCCGGGTGCTCAATGCCGGATCCGCCCGGCGGCCAGGCTTCGCAGCAGGTAGACCAGCGCTGAGGCGGCGAAGAGAGCCAAGGTGATCAGGATCCATCGCGAGAGGTAGGGGACGGTGCTCAGGCCGACGGCCGCCCGGTAGTTGGGCTCAGCGCCGCGTAGGACGAGTGGGAACCACACGAGGAGCAACAGGGCGGAGAATGCGGTCGGCACGCGCAGGTAGTTGGTCGGAGCCGGCGCATGCCCCGGAAGCCTGGTCCGAGGTCGGGCAGCCGTACGACCGCGGCGGCGAGGGCGCGTGGTGCGGGTTCGGGCGGCGACGTCGGCTGCTGAATACAGGGGGAACAGCACCAGATCGTGGAGGATGACGGCTCCGACGAACCACACCAGGAATCCTGCCCAGATGCCGGCCTCGACCACTCGGGTGACGGCGTAACCGGCGAGCAGGAAGCAGAGGGCGAGCGAGAGCAGGTGCCAAGGTGGCGCGCCGTAGATCCTGCCCCACCTGCTGCGGCCGTTCATGTCCTCTCCTGGCGGAAGTCGAGTTCGCGCACCCATTTCGTGTTGTGCACGCCTGGGGCGTTAGGGACGATGACCCGCGCGGGGTATCCGTGATCGAGGGACAGGTCGGCGCCGTTGACCCGCAGTGCCAGCAGCGAGCGCGGGTCAGCGACTTGCGCGGCGCTGAGCGAGGCTTGGCCGAAGTAGCCGCCGCGTTGAAAAGACCTGGCGGTGACCCCGGTTGATCCGGCCACGATCCCGGCCAGGCGGGCGAGATCGGACAGCCGTACACCGGTCCAGGCCTGCTGGGTCGACCAGCCCTCGACGCAGGCGATCGGCAGGTCGTAGGTGTGCAGCGGCATCGCGAGCAGGTCCTGGCGGGACAGTTGCACGCGATGCGGCCCGGCGAGTGTCAGCCGCCAGGAATCGCCCGTCTGTTCGGTTGTGACGCCCAGGCTCGCCGCCGTCTTGTTGACCTGGAAGTCGTTGGGATCCGTGCCGTAGACCCGCCCGTGGGGCGCCAGCAGCGCTGTACGGCGCAGCGGCCCGTCGACGCACTGGCCGACCGACAGGCCGAACATGATCAGTGAGCCACCGCCGGCGAAGGCCAGCAGGCCGCGCCGGGACATCGTGGCGGGTGCCGGGTCGGTGGCGACCAGACCATCGGGATCAGGGGGCTCCGGGCGGGTGTCGGCCAATGGAGTACACAGATAGTCGCGCAGGCCGTGCGTCCGCAGAGTGTCGATGACGCGAGGCAGTTTGATGACGACGTGCACCACGAAAGCGGCCAGGAAGATCCATGCGCCGTAGAAATGAGCGGGGTAGAAGGAGAACGGGAAGACGTAGAAGAGCTGGGTGTTGAGGATGCCGGTGACGAATTGGAACACCGCGCCGCCGACCAGGAGCAGCAGGCTGGCGCGCTCGACGGCTTGGGCCACGGAGCGGGCGGGCGGCCAGGAGAACAGCTTGGGGATGACCGACCACAGCTTGGCCAGCAGGATCGGCACCAGCGTGAGGCCGCCGATGACGTGCGCGCCCTGGGTGACCCGATACATCCAGACGGGGTTCGTGGGCCAGTCGAACAGGTAGAAGCCGAGCAGGCCCCTGCCGGGGGTCGTGTCGTTGCCCGGCAGGCGAGGCTCGTAGGCGGCGTAGGACACCAGTCCGGTGAGCGCGACGACGAGGATCCCGGCCAGCAGGACCAGGCCCAGCACCGAGGTCAGCCAGGGGCCACGAAGCGGGCTACGCCAGAACTCCTGTCGGAAAGGCCCGGCGGGCCCTTCTCGCAACCATGCTGCCAGGCGGCCTGCCCTGGCGGACGTGCCCTCACGGCCACGTGACGAATCCGGCACTGACTCCCCCCGAATCCAAAATGTCAGCCGCTTGTTGTCCTTGCCGGAAACGCTCTTTCCAAAGCCACGCTCCGGCACGTTTCGCGCAATTGTTTGAACAATTCCGCTTCTCGACCGTTCCTGTATCAGCGGGTTACCGGGTTCGAAACCTCTACCAGGCTGGATGCTCAATCAGCACACTGACGATGACCTTGCCTCGGGCCATCGGCCGCCTCGTCCCCGAGGATGTCGTCGGCCTGGTTCGCTACGTGCGCAATCACCGGGCCGCGCAGACGGCGGTGTGGCCCGTCCGGCTGGCCGGAACACGGCGGGCGGGCCGCCGTCGACAGGGCATGCCGGGCGGGGTCCGGAGGGCTGGTCAGGGCGCGCGCGGTGAGACAGAAGTCGACCACGTTGTCGACATCCCCGCAAATGCCACTCTCAGCGTTCGCTGACGACCTCATCGACCTGCACATCCACATGCAGACCGTTACCGTTGCCCGCCGATGGAACCTCCGCGGGCGACAGGAGGCGCCCGGCGAGGAAGCGTTGCGTGATCTCCTGACCGGGCGATACAGATTCGCAGTTGACGACATCCCACACCGTGACCTACTCGACTGCGTCGACTCGGAGGGTAACCTACTGTTCCTCGATGCGCCTGCCGAGAGCGGCAATGATCAGGTGCAGCTTCGGGAATAGGCTGTGGAGGACGTGGCCTTGGTCGCCGCAGTGGCCTGCCCCCACAGGCCTAACTTAGGTCGCTGTTCCTAATCCCGTCAGCAACAAAGTGCGTTCGAACCGAACGGTGCTCCGGAAGCGGAAAAGTCAGGCAGGGAGGCCATCGGCACGACCTCAGCCTGCTGGCTCGCCCCTGTCGTCGGCCGGGTCAGTAGAGCCGTTAGGCTGAGCGCCTTGTTGCTTGCGCAAGAGAGCTTGCGCCACTGCGGCAGCGGTGGCGGCCTCTTCGCGTTGCTGCTGAGCGGTCTTGAGAGTGCGGGTGAGGTCGGCGAGCTCACCACGCAGCCGATCGGCCTCACCGGCGGAGTTGGCTTGGTCCTGGGCGGCGGTCTCGCGGGCCTGCTGAGCCACGGCGGCCGCGGTTACGGCTTGTGCGCGCCGCTGTTGTTCGGCGGCCAGCGCCTGGCGTAGCCGGTCGGCCTCTTCGGCGTGCGCCGCGGAGACGCCGCGGGCCAGGTCGCGCTCCTGCTCAGCTGTCCGGGTCTGAACCTCCTGCTTCTGTAGGAGACGGCGGAGGCCGGCGAGTTCGTGCTGCTGGTCGTTGGCCTGCCGTTCCAGTTCGGCGATGCGGGCGGTCGCGGTGGTGTGCAGCTCGGTGAGTTCGGTGGTCCGCTGGCGGGCGATGTCCCGGTTGTGCTCGGCTTGCCGCTGCCGGTCGGCGGCGTCGGTGGCGCGTTGCTCGGCTCGGGAGCGGGCGTTCTGGTGCTCGCCGACCTGGCGCCAGGCGTCCTGCTCGCGCTCCTCGGCACGGTCGCGGGCGGTCTCGGTTTGGGCGCGGGCCTGTTCGGCGGCGGCGATCCGGGTGGCGGCGGTGTTGGCCGCGGTCGTGGCGCGTCCGGACGACTGGCCAGCGAGCGACGAGTGCGAGCCGAGCCAGTGATGTGACGTCCACGTGAGACACGATCGAACAGGCGGTAGAAGGTTGCCCTCCTGGGGGAGTGCGGTCCTTCCGATAACTTGCGGGAACTTCTCCTTCTCGCAAGTTGGGCAAGGGTGCGGGTGGCGCAACGAATCTGATTTTTTGATTTTGATTTTCTAGAAAATCGAAAATGGTACGGTGCTGGCGTGGCTTCGAGACGTCAGGCGCGTGCGACTTTCCGGCCCTCGGACCCGCGGGGGCGGTCAGGTGGCGCGTGATGGCAGGCGGTTTCGGCAGCGTGTGGAGATGGGTCCAAGGGATCTCTTGCGGGAGAGTGGGTGGCGCGTGTGCGCCGGTCGATCGCTGTGTCAGGGGACGTCAGGGTTGGTGGGATGAGAAGCGGGCGGCTGCTTCGACGGCTCAGGAAGGGGCGGGTGGGTGACGGTGTGGGTGGCCTGTACGCGTGGAGATTTGTCACTTCGTAGGAGGGGTTGCGACTGATGGCCACCTGGGACCCGGCGGGGGAAGCGCAGGTCGGTGATGGCGGGGCTCGGCAGGATGAAGGCATGGTTACGCCGTGTAAGCACTGTGGGGCGCCGATTGAGCAGCGGCGGGGGAGAGGGCGGCCCAAGGCGTACTGTCCGGAGAAGGACTGTCAGGCGGCTGCCAAGCGGGAGCGGGAGTTGCGGCGGGCCACCCCAGGGCTGGAAGGGGCGCTGGCCAAGGCCGAGCAGCTGTACGACCGGATGGAGAGCGGGCTCGCCGCGGCCATTGAGCCGCTGGCTCGGGCGTTGGCCGATGAGCTCAGCCCGGCCGGTGTCGAGGCCAAGTTGAGTGCCGTGCAGGCTGAGGCGCACACGCGGGTGGCGATCGCGCGTACTGAGCGTGAGCAGGCCTTTGAGCAGGTACGGCTGGCGCGGGAAGCGGCCGAGCATGCCCGCAGGCAGACGGCTGAGATTCGGACGCGGCTCGAAGAGGCCGAGAACGAGCGGGAGACCGCGCTTGGCGATGCCGAGCGGGCACGCGAGCAGGCGCTGGCCGCGTTGCGGGAGGCGGCGAGCACCGAGCGGCAGGCTCTGCAGACGGCCGAGGAGTCCAAGCGGCGGGCTGAGCTGGCCGAGCGGCGGGCCGGGGAGGCGGTTCAGCAGGTCGAGTTGGTTGAGCGGGCCAGGGATCAGGCCGTGCAGGAGCTTGCTGAGCGGGTCGAACTGGCCGCCAGGGAGACCGCGGAGGCGCGGGGTCAGGTCGTGCAGGCCCGGGAGGAGGCGCAGGCTCGGGTTCTACGGGCTGAGGAGGAGGCGCAGGCCCAGGTCGTACGGGTGAAAGAGGAGGCGCGGGCGGAGGTCGTACGAGCTGAGGAGGGGGCTGAGGTGGCTCGGGGGGAACGGGATCGCGCCCGGGAGGAGGCGGCGGCCGCCGTTCGGGGGCGTGAGCAGGCAGAGCGGGACGTGGTCGGCGCGAAGGCCCGGGAGGAGGCGGCGGCGCAGGAGCGGGAACGGGCCGTGGAGCGGGCCGTCAACGCGGAGCGGGCCGCCGCCGAGGCCGGGCGTGACCGGGCGGTGGCGCTCAAGGACGCCGCCCGGGCGGCGGGCGAGGTGGAGCGACTGGCCGTGAAGGTGGCGGCGGGCCAGGAGGAAGGCGCCGCGGCGTTGTCGCGGGAGCGGAAGCTGATCTCCAAGGAGAAGGCGCGGGCCGATGCGGCGGTCAAGGAGCGGGACCGGTTGCAGGGGGAGCTGCGGTTGGAGCGGGTACGGCTGGAGGATCTGCGGGCCGAGGTGGAGACGGTTCGGGCTGAGGCGGCGCAGTTGAGGGAACGGGCGGTGGCTGCGGAGTTGCGTTCGACGTAGAAGGGCAGGGAGGAAGTGATGCCTGTTCCGGGCGTGCCTTGCCGCCAAACGGCCCTTCCGGGGGACGCAGCGCTCCGACCAGGCGATCATCTCGCACGGCGTGGAGTCCGGTGTGATCTTTGCTGCCGTGATGGCGATGAGTTTCCGGCGTCCGCCGGGTCGGTACCGGTGACCGTGATGAGGGAGGAGCGCCGAAATGGCTGACAAATACGACACGCAGCGGGCGGAGCGGCCGAAGGTCGTGTCGGCTGAGGAGTCGTGGCCAGCTCGTCGTGTACCAGTTCATGGACATCGGGCCGGACGCGTTCTGCTCGGGCTGCACCGCGTTCACCGACAGCGTCGTCGACCTGCCCAAGCTGGCCGGGCGCGACGTCGCGTGGGTGACGGTCTCGGACATGCCGCTCGCCCAGCTCTCCGGGTACGCGGCGGAGCGCGGCTGGACATTGCCGCTCGCCTCGTCGCGGGGCACCACGTTCTCCGCCGACACGGGCGCCGGCGGCGGGTTCCTGCTCAGCGTGTTTCTGCGCGACGGTGAGGACGCCTGCCGCACGTACTCCACGACGCAGCGCGGCGTGGATCGCCTGTTGTTCGCCCACAACATCCTCGACCTCACGCCGTACGGGCGGCAGGAGGAGTGGGAGGACTCGCCGTTGGGCTGGCCGCAGTTCCCGACGTACGGCTGAGGCGGCGGAACCGGCTACGGGCCCAGACCCTCTCGATCACCGGGTGGCCACTGCGTCGCGGTCCTGGGCCGGTTGAGGATTGGCTGCGTGCGGTCGATCCCCCGTAGGATGCCGATCATGGCTAGTCGCATTTCCGAACTGATAATCCCGTGCCGGGACCCGCAACGGCTGGCGGAGTTCTGGTGTGAGGTGCTGGGCTTCATCGTGCTCGACACCGAGGACGACGGCGCGGTGGAGGTCGGACCGCAGGAGGGGTTCGGCGGATTGCAGCCGACTCTGATCTTCAGCCCCACCACCGAGCCCAAGGTGGGCCTCCTGCGGCTGCACTTCGACGTCAACGCCACCGACCGCGACCAGGACGCCGAACTCGAACGCCTCCTGAAGCTCGGGGCACGCCCGGCCGACGTCGGTCAGACCGGCGAGGAGCCCTGGCATGTCCTGGCCGACCCCGAAGGCAACGAGTTCTGCCTTCTGCGAGCCCGCCTGAGCTGAGCTCCGGCAACCGCCGCGCCCAGGCCTCGTGGCGGCGACGGTCAAACCAGACCGCCGCGCCCGGGCCTGCCAGCGGCGACGGTCAATCCAGTCTGACCGCCTCCTTGAGGAAGACGATGCCGTCGATCGTGTCGAGCTGGGCTGGGTCCAGCGGGAAATAGGCGAAATCGTGGGAGATGCGCGGGGCGGGCTTCGTGATGGCCTGGGCCAGGCGGCGGGCGTCGATGAGAGAGTGATCCCACGGGAGCGTGGACAGGATGCCCTCGATGGTGTCCGGGGGCGGGATGTCGTCGCCGGCGGTGCCGAAGGCTGAGGCCAGGAAGGCGTACCGGTCGCCCAGGTGCGTCCCGGTGATCGCCCCCGCGCTCCACCACTCCAGCTGCTGGTCGCCGAACCGCATGAAGCTCTTGTTCCGCTGCAGGTGAAGGTTGCTGGCGAAGACCAGGGCCGGGCCGTGCTCGGCGATGGCACGCAGGTTGGCCGCCATCATCGCGTCACGCAGGGCCGACAGCCGGGTCCACCGTGCCGGGGAGGCGTCGGCCAGCCAGTAGTGGTAGCGGAGCAGGCCGGTGGCGGTGCGCGCGTACAGTGCCGCCCGCTCCCTGTCCTCCGCGCTCAGCCGCGGCGCCTGCGTGTCGAGCAGCGCCACCAGGTCGTCGGCGATCAGCCGCAGTCGCTGGGCGTCGGCGGACTGGCCGATCGACTGGGACGGGTCCATGGCCGTGGCCTCGTTCGTCCACCGGCCGTCCGGGCCGAGCAGCGTGTCAAGGGTTTCCCTGGTCACCACCGTGCCGGGGAGCGGGCCGTCCAGGAGGTCGTAGAGGGCGGTGAGCGCCTGGCGCGGGCTCTCGGCCCAGTATTCCAGCGGGCCGTCGAAGCCGAAGAACCGCAGCTTTTCCTCATGCTCCTCGTTGTACGCGCGCATCCAGCGCACGAGCTCGCGGATGGCCGGGGGCGCGCCGAAGCGGTGGCTGAAGCCGCGTTCCATGACGTCATCGAGCGTGCCCGCGCCCGTCGTGATGTAGTCGTGCACCACGAGGTCCCTGAGGCAGTCGCTCTCGATGGCGAACGACCGGTAGCCCTCGTGCTCGACCAGATGCCGGAAGATCTCGTTGCGCAGCTCGCCCAGCTCCGCCACGAAGTGCCTGGCCTCGCCCAGGCCGAGCAGCAGGGGCTTGGCGGGAAGCGATCGGAGGAACGCCGAGACGCCCGCGCCATCGAGCAGCCGGGCCGTGTCCTTGATATCCATACCTAAACGGTATCGTTGAACATTCGGTGTAAACTTTGTGGCGGGAATGCCGACCTCGGCACCACAAACCCTCAACCGGTGTGGAGCTTCATCAAGATCGGTTGAACAGCCCCCGTTCGAAGGCCACCGCGACGGCGGCGGCGCGGTCGTTGACGCCGAGCTTGGCGTAGATGTGCAGCAGATGGCTCTTCACGGTGGCCTCGCTGATGAACAGGCGGGAGGCGGCCTCGCGGTTGGTGGAGCCGCGGGCGATCAGCGCGAGCACCTCCAGTTCGCGCGCGCTCAACTGATCGGCCGGCGCGCGCACCTGGCCGATCAGCCGGGTGGCCACCGAGGGAGACAGGACCGCCTCTCCGCGCGCGGCGGCCCGCACGGCGCGGACCAGTTCCTCGGGCATCGCGTCTTTCAGCAGGTAGCCGGTCGCGCCCGCCTCGATGGCCGGCAGCACGTCGCTGTCGGTGTCGTAGGTGGTCAGCACGAGGATCCTGGCCGTACTGCCGCGCTCGGCCAGCCGCCTGATCGCGGTGACCCCGTCGGTGCCCGGCATCCGCAGGTCCATGAGGATCACGTCAGGCCGCAGCTCCTCGGCGAGGGTGACCGCCTGCGCGCCGTCTCCCGCGACCCCGACCACCTCGAAGCCCGGCTCGCCGGTGAACATGCCGCGCAGGCCGTCGCGGACGATGGGATGGTCGTCGACGACGATCAGCCGGATCGTGGGCTCGCTCATCGGAGCTCCTGTGCCGGGACCGTGGCCGAGACGGCGGTGCCCCCGCCGGGCTCCGACTCGATTTCCAGGCTGCCCGCCAGCCTGGTCACGCGTTGCCGCATGGAGGTCATGCCGAAGCCGCCGCTGTGGATGCCCGGATTGAACCCTGCGCCATCGTCACGTACGTCCAGCGTGACCACGTCGTCCATGTAGGACACGGTGACGCCGACCCGGGCGGCGCCGGCGTGCTTGCCCACGTTGGCCAGCGCCTCCTGCGCCACGCGCAGCAGGGTCACCTCCACCTCGGGGTGCAGCGGCCGGGCCAGGCCGGTCGTGGCGAACTCGGTCCGCACGCCGTGGATGCCCTCCCACCGCTTCGCCACCTCCGCCAGCGCCTCCGGCAGACGGGCGGACTCCAGCTCCCACGGGCCCACCGCGTGCACCGACCGGCGGGCCTCGGCCAGGCTGTCCCTGGCCAGCCGGGCGGCGTTGTCGAGATGGCGCTGCCACTCGGCCGGGTCGTGCTTGGCCCGGGCGGCGGCCTGGACCTGAGTGATGATCCCGGCCAGCCCCTGCGCCAGCGTGTCGTGGATCTCCCGTGCCATGCGCTGGCGCTCGTCGGTGGCGCCTGCCTCGCGGGCCTGCAGGAGGAGCTGGGCCTGGAGCCCGGCGTTCTCCCGCATCGTCTCCTCCAGCTTGGCGTTGGCCTCGGCGAGCCGGACGCTCTGGTTCGCGGTCATGTCGCCGAAGAGGCTGAATAGGACGACCAGGATCACGATGGCGACGATGACCAGCACGTAGGAGGAGATGACGGCCGGATCAGGGCCGGGCAGCCCGCCGAAGTAGCCGGTGACCGCGGCCGCCGCCGTCGCGGCCACACCCGCGATCCGCCATCGCCCACGCAGCAGGTGCCAGGAGTGGATGTAGCCGGTGAAGGCGAAGAATCCGGCGAACCACGCGCTGAGCAGGCCCAGCGCCGCGGCGAACGCCACCAGTCCGGCGATGTAGAGGCCCGCCACCTTGCCGTTCGCCATCCAGGAAGGGTGCAGGGTGACCATCCACAACACCCATCCCCCGGCGAGCGCGCTCAGCCCCAGGACGGCGAATCGCTGGTCCCCCGAGACGTCCCCGGTGAGCAGCGCGAGCGCCGCCGAGACGGCCAGCAGCACGTACGGGACGACGGCCAGACCGGTGGCTATCCGTGTCATGCCCGCCTCATTCCCAGCGGAAGAAGCGGGCCGCGACCAAACCGATGACCAGCGCATATATCGCCATTATGGCAAGAAGCAGGGGCTGCGTCGCCGTCCCGCTCCAGGCATCGTGGACGGCCTGCCTGAACAGGCCGAGCGGGGTGAACCCGCCGATCGTGGCCAGCAACTCGGGCATGGCCTCCTTGGGCTGCATCACGCCGCCGAGGAAGGCCAGCGGGAAGTAGAGCAGCACGCCGATCCCGTTGGCGGCGCGCCCGCTCGCCGCGGTCGCGGCGATGAGCAGGCCGACCGCGAAGATCGCCGAGGTGCCCAGCAGGAAGGCGGAAACCATCGCCACGACGCGGGCGGGCACGGCCGCCTGGAAGACCGACACCGAGACCGCGACGAGCACCGCCGAGGCGAGCAGCGCGAACACGAGCTGGAGGATCAGCTGCACGCTCAGCAGGGCGCCCGGGCTGACCGGTGTGGTGGACAACCTGCGCAGGATGCCCCGCTCCCGATAAGTGGCCAGGGTGGTGGGCACCATGTAGAGGCCCACCAACCCGACCGCGATCGTCATCGACATCGAGGGCAGCGCGGTGTCTCCTGGACTGGCCCCGCTGCTGAAGATCACCAGGATGAAGAGCGGGATGACCATGCTGAAGATCGCACCGGGGTCGCGCAGCAGGAGCTTGGACTCGACCTTGGCGAGTCTCGAAAAGCCCGTCATCAGCTCTCCTGGGTGTCGAAGGCACGGCCGGTCAGGGCGACGAAGGCGTCGTCGAGCGTGTGCTGCTCGACCCGCAGCTCGGCCACCGGGACATGGCCACGAGCCAGCGCGGAGGTCACCGCGCCGGCGAAGTCCCCCCGGCCCGCGACGATCACCCGGTCGCCGGAGCGGGTCACCGATGCCACCCCCGGCAGCCCCGTCAGCAGCGCGTCGTCGAACGGCGTCAGCGGCCGGAAACGCAGATGCTGGTCGGCGTCCACGGCCGAGATCAGGTGTGAGGGAGAGTCCAGGGCGACGATCCGGCCCCGGTCGAACACCGCGACCCGGTCGCACAACTCCTCCACCTCGTCCATGAAGTGGCTCACCAGGACGACCGTCACGCCCGCCGCTCGCACCCGCTTGATCAGCTCCCAGGTGGCCCGGCGGGCGGCCGGATCCAGGCCCGTGGTCAGCTCGTCCAGGAAGGCCACTTTCGGGTCGCCCACCAGTGCCAGGGCGATGAACAGGCGCTGCTTCTGCCCGCCGGACAGGGTGCCGAACCTGGCCTGGCGTTTGTCGGCCAGGCCCCACTCCTCCAGCAGCTCACGCCAGTCCTTGGGCGCGCGGTAGAAGGAGGCGTACAGGTCGAGGGCCTCCCACACCTTGATGTTCTCCGGCAGGAGCGACTCCTGCAGTTGCACGCCGACCTGGTGGCTCAGCTCCCGCCGATCCCTGACCGGGTCGAGCCCGAGCACCCTGATCGATCCCGAGTCGGGCCGCCGCAGCCCCTCGGCGCACTCCACGGTGGTCGTCTTGCCCGCGCCATTGGGCCCGAGGATGCCGAAGATCTCGTCCTGCTCCACGGAGAAGGACACCTCGTTCACCACCGGGAGCCTGCCGTACCTCTTGACGAGGTCGTTCACCTCGATAACCGCCATGCACTCAGCCTGGCCGGACGTCGCCATCGCCCGAATCGCCCGCCCGGCCATGATCCGCCGCTGATACGGCTGAGCCAGGAATCCACCGATCGGTTGATGCGGTCCCCGAGGACTCCGGTACATCGCCCACGCAGACGGCACTCCCGGCTTGCTGACGGAACGCCGCGTCGATCGCCGCGGCGTGGCAGACCACGTTCACTCACGGATCCCGACGCAGGCGCTCTCGCCAGGGATGTGTGGTGTGTTCCGTCTCCAGCGCCTCGTCCAGCCAGCGCCGCTGAGCGAGGTTGAGCAGTGGGAGGACCGCCTCGAAATCCGCCTCGTCCTTCGGCCGCGGGCCCTTGGCCTTGTAGAGCAACTGCACCTCCGGGACAAGCCGGTGGAAACCGTCCTGCTCGACGGTCAGCTCGGCCAGCGGGCGGCGGATCCGGGGATCACGCCGGTAGATCCACTCCTCTCCGTCGGTCTCGTCCAGCATGAGCTGGAACCGCCATGGCCCGTCAGGATGCTCGCGTACCCAGATGTCGTGCGCCTGCTCGGGCAGCACCTCGTCCAGCGCCCATGGCCGCAGCGTCTGGGGGACGACCGCGGCGTGGACGTCCCAGTCCTTCAGCAGGTGCCGCACCGCGAGCTGGCCCTGGCGTGGCAGCGCGATGTCCACGTCCCCGTGCTCGCGGTAGGCCTGGCCCACTGCCAGTTCGATCGCGTACCCGCCGGCCACCCACCACCGAGTCGTCAACCCGCTCATCAGCGCGACGACCTCGGCAAGTGGCGCGGCTTCCCAGGGCCCCCACGGTGTCTCGATCCTCGTCATGACGGAAATCATGCACCGAAGAGGTCGGCCCGCGGTTCGCCTGCCGGTCAGTTCGCCATGCCGGAGAACATGCCGGGCTCGTAGGAGCCTCCCGGGTTGCGCACGATCACGTTGAGCCGGTTGTTCGCGTTGATCATGGCGACCAGGGAGACCAGTGCGACGATCTGGTCGTCGTCGTAGTGCCTGCGCACCTGGGCCCAGGTCTCGTCGGACACTCCGTGGTGGGCGTCGGCGAGCCGGGTGCCCTCCTCCGTGAGCGCCAGCGCGGCCTGCTCGGGCTCGGTGAACACGGTGGACTCGCGCCAGGCGGCGACCAGGTGGAGCCGGACCGCGGTCTCCCCGGCGGCCGTGGCGTCCTTGGTGTGGTAGTCGATGCAGAAGCCGCAGCCGTTGATCTGGCTGGCGCGCAACATCATCAGGTCCTGGGTGGCCTGGGGGAGCGGCGACTGCTGGATCGCCAGGGCGACGTTGTAGATCCGCTTGGCGATCTTGGCGCCGAGCGCGTTGGCCATCAGGTCGAAACGGGGTTCCATGAGTTCGTCCTCACGTGTGGAGTCGCGTGCCGCGCGGACGGTCCCGCGCGGCGTTCTTACGGACATGGAGATGCCGGCGACCCGATTCTTGTGACGGCGCGGTCATGTGACGTGCGCCACCGATCAGACGAGGTGAGCCTCGTAGGCGGCGATGACCAGATGGACGCGGGTGCGGGCGTCGAGCTCAGGGCAGGCTGCTCGCCGACGCCAGGATCACGGAGCTGGTACGCCCCGGCACCTCGCTGGAGGAGGCGTTCATGGACGTCATCGAGAGGAGCGCGCCGTGAACGCGGTCGCCGCCGAGTGGATCAAGCTGCGGACCCTGCGTTCGACCTGGTGGGCGCTGGGCATCGGGGTGCTGGTGGCGCTCGCGCTGACCGCGCTGGGCGCCGCCACTGTCATCGCGCGCTGGAGTCCCGACCGCGCGGGTGATCAGGCCGCCATGGGGGTCATCGTGGCGGTGTACGTGGGGGTGATCCTGGCCCAGCTACCGCTCGGCATGCTGGGCACGATGACGATCAGCGGGGAGCACGCGTCCGGCATGATCGACACGACGTTCGTGGCCACGCCGTCCAGGACCCGCGTACTGATGGCCAAGGCGGCCGTGCTGAGCGCGGCGGCGATCGCCGGCTCCCTGCTCATCGCGGTTCCCGGCTACCTGTACGGGCGGTTCATAGCCGCGGAGTTCCACCCCTCGCTGCTGCCCGCCGGAGCCTGGACGGTGATCGCCGGCGGCACGCTCATGATCGTGGTCACCACCCTGCTCGGACTCGCGCTCGGCACGATCCTGCGCAATGGCGCCGTGGCGACGGCGGCGCTGGTGGCGATCGTTCTCGTGCTGCCGTTCGTCGCGCTCGTCCTGCCCTGGGGCGAGCGGGTCAACCGGTGGTTGCCGGGGTATCCGGCGCTCCAGCTGATCGAGCAGGTCCCGGACATCATGCCGACCTGGATGGCGTTCACCGTGCTCGCGGGATGGGCGGTCGTCCCGCTGTCGATCGCGGTGCTCACCAACAGGCGATCCCGCCACGGAACCTGACTAGTTGCCGAAGTAATGGCCTTGGCCGAGGTCCGCGATGAGCCCTGGCTGCTCCGGCTTCCAGCCCAGCCGGTCACGGGTCAGCGCGCTCGACACCGGGTTGTCGATCGTCACCAGGCGGGCGAGGAAGGCGAAATGGCCGGCTGCCTCCTCGGGGGCGATGCCGACGGCCGGCAGTCGTAGCCGGCGGCCGATCGCCTGCGCGATGTCACGGAACGGCACGCCCTCCTCGTCGGTGGCGTGCAGGCGCGAACCGGCCGGAGCGGCCTCCACGGCCAGCCGGTACAGGCGTGCCGCGTCGAGCCGGTGCACGGCCGGCCAGCGATTCGTCCCGTCTCCGACATAGGCGGACACGCCCTTCTCGCGGGCGATGCCGATCAGGGTCGGGACGAAGCCCTTGAGGTCTCCCTCGCCGTGCACCAGCGGCGCGAGCCGTACCGCGGAGGAGCGCACGCCGCGCTCGGCCATCGCGATCACCGCGAGCTCGGTCGGCAGCCGCAACGCCCCCGGCCCTTGGAGATCGCCCGTTCCCGCCTCCGTGCTCAGACGCCCGGGCGTCAGGCCCAGGGTTCCCGAGGTGAACACGAAAGGTTTGCCGGAGCCTTCGAGCGCCGCGCCGATCGCCTCGGCCGCGCCGCGTTCCACCCCCGCGCGGGCGGCCGGGTCCGTGGTCTCGGAGATGTGCTGGTTGGCCGCGTGAACGACTCCGTCCGCCGCCGCGGCGCCGGCGCGCAGGTTGTCGAGGTCTTCCAGATCTCCGCGGCGCACCTCCACGCCGGCCGCTGACAGTGCGGCGGCGGCCGCGTCCGAGCGGGCCAGGCCGAGGACCTGATGCCCCGCGCCGAGCAGCTCGCGGACGACAGCGGATCCGATGTAACCCGTCGCGCCCGTGACGAAAACACGCATGTCAGTGCACTCCATTCGGTACCAGGGGGCGCCGGCCTGATGTGGCGGCCCGGCGGTCCCAGCTTGTGACCAGGGTGCGCTCCGGGTCCAATGAATGTTTCGCGACAGGCATCCCGATTCGTGCATCACCCCAGCTCTGGGAGCATGCGGGGCTACGCTGACGTCATGCCCGACTCTCCGGAGGACCTCGATCTGCGGCTGGTGCGCTCGTTCACCGCCGTCGCCGAGCACCGGCACTTCGGCCGCGCCGCCACCGCGCTGCATCTCACCCAGTCCTCGCTGAGCCGGCAGATCGCCCGCCTCGAACAGCAGGTGGGCGCCCGCCTGCTGGACCGCACCCCGCAGGGCACCCGGCTCACCGAGGCCGGTGAGGCCTTCCTCCCGCTCGCCACCGCGGTGCTGCGCTCCGCCACCCGGGCCACGGCCCGCGCCCGGGCCGCCGCCCGGCCACGCCGGATCGCCATCGGCTACGTCGGGAACCTCATCGTCACCCCTGCGGTGCGCGACCTGCGCCACCGGCACCCCGACGCGGAGGTACGAATCACGCGCCTGGCCTGGAACGAACCACACGCCGCGCTGCTCGATCACCGGGTGGACGCGGTGATGGCCCGGTTGCCGTTCGCCACCGACGAGCTGCACGTCACGGTGCTCTACGACGAACCCCGGGCGCTGCTGATACCGCTGGACCATCGCCTGGCGGGCAAGGAATCGGTCACCCTCGACGACATCGCCGACGAACCTCTGCCACGGGCGCTCGACCCGCTCTGGAACGCCTTCTGGCGCGCCGACCCCCGGCCCGACGGAAGCCCGGCGCCCGACGGTCCCCTCATCGAGGACGGCGAGGACAAGATCGAACTCGTCGCCGGCGGGCAGGCCGTGGCCATCGTCCCGGCCACCGCCCCCATCGGCGGCCTGCGCCCCGACCTCACCACGGTCCCCCTGAAGGGCGTCGAGCCCAGCCACGTCGTGCTGGCCACCCGCGCCGGCGACCGCGGCCACCTCGTCGCGGCCTTCCGCACATGCGCGGAAGCTCGCCTCACCGGTCCGGCCGTCCCTGCGAGCCCGTAGTCCGCCGATGACTCAGCTCCCTGCCACGGGCGCCGATTCGTCCAAGACCGAGCGGGCCGGCCGCATGGTAGCTTCCGGGCAGGCCCGCGAAGGAAGGGGCGGTGGCCGTGACCAGCGCCGAAGACGATCACGACGAGCAGCGACGCCGGCCATCGGCATGGCATGCGGCATGGGACGTACTGGGGCCGGTGATCGACCTGGTCACGCCGATGGCGGTGCGGGTCGCGGCCACGCTGGGGCTGAGCGATCTGCTGGCCGCGGGCGCGATGCCCGTCGAGGAGCTGGCCCGCAGGTCCGGCACCGACGCGGACGCGCTGGGCCGGATGCTGCGTCACCTGGTCTGCCGGGGCATCTTCGCGGAACCTGAGCCGGGCAGGTTCGCGGTCAACGAGCCCGCCGCGCTGCTGGCGTCCGGCCACCCCTCCAGGATGCGGGAGCTGCTCGACCTGGACGGTTTCGGCGGGCAGATGGACCTGGCGTTCACGGGTCTGCTGCACACGGTCCGCACCGGGAAACCGGCGTGGGAGACGGTCTTCGGCGCCCCGTACTGGAGCCACCTGGCCGCCACCCCGCAGCTGAGCGCCTCGTTCGACGCGATGATGGCCGAGTCGGCCGACTCCGTCATCGACGTCGCCGGCGGCTATGACTGGTCCGGTGTGCGGCACGTGGTCGACGTCGGCGGTGGCACCGGCGCGCTGCTCGCCGAGGTGCTGAGCGCCAACCCGGACCTCCGCGCCACGCTCGTGGATCTGCCCGACACGGTGGACCGGGGCCGGCGCTACCTGGCCGGGCGCGGGCTGGACACGCGGTGCGCGTTCGCCGGCCAGAGCTTCTTCGATCCGCTGCCCGCCGGGGCTGACGTTTACGTGCTCAGGCGCGTGGTGCACGACTGGGGCGACGACGAGGCCCTGCTGATCCTGCGCCGGTGCGCCGAGGCGGCCGGGCGGCACGGACGCGTCGTCGTGGTCGAGACCCAGGGCGGTCCCGGTGACGACCCGGCCATGTTCGCCGAGATGAACCTGCGCATGCTCGTGCTCAGCGGGGGCCGCGAGCGTACCGTCGAGGACTACATCGCCATCGCCGCCGGAGCCGGGCTCGACACCGCCGGCGTTCACGACACCCCGCTCGGGCACGTCATCCTCGACTGCGTCCCGCTGGCCAAATGACCAACTTTGTCGAGAGATGCGGCTTACGATCACACGCGTGACGCATCATCGATCTTCAGAAGAAGAGACGGGTGGCCGGACCACCCTGGTGGAGGCGGGGCCGCATCGCATCAGCGTCACCGTCTTCGGCAGCGGAGAACCGGCTGTGATCATTGAGCCGGCCTTCGGCGGGAACGCGGAGTCCTGGCGGGACGTGGCGGAGTCCCTGGCCGGAGAGACCACGGTGGTGACGTATGACCGAGCGGCCTACGGCGCCAGCAGCCGGGCGCAGGACAACAGGATGCCGGCCGACATCGCCCGCGATCTCCACGAGGTTCTGAACGCGGCAGGCATAGCCCGCCCGGTCGTGCTGGTCGGTCATTCGGCCGGCGGCGTGCAGGTCAGGGCGTTCACCAAGCTCTACGACACGGAAGTCGCCGGCATGGTGCTGGTCGACTCCAGCACGGAGGGCCAGACGCAGGTGCTTCGCGACTGTCTTCCCTGGCGGGACCGGTTCTTCGAAGCGGTGATCCTGCCTTTCCTCATCACGGTTTCCCGGCAGATCCGCAGCGGCGCCGACCGGCGGTCGATGATGCGCGAGTTGCGGGCCATGAGACGGTTGACGGCAGCCGACCGGTCCCTGGCCGAGGGAGCTCTGGGTGACAGACCACTCGTCGTGCTGACTCGCGGCCCTCGCGACAGCGACGCGGTCGCCGAGGACTGGCGTCGCTGGCACCGCCTCAACGCGGGCCTGGCCCGGCTGTCGGCCAACAGCCGGCATGTCATCGCCGACCGAGCCGGCCACTACATCCACGACGACGATCCCGGGCTGGTCGTCGCCGCGATCAAGGACGTCCTGCACAGCGTGCGAACCGGACACCGGCTCGACGACCTCCCGGCCACCGGATGACCACACCGGCCTGAGCCCACGGCGGCGCCGGTCACGCACCGCTGACGGCGGGCGGCTCGGTGGTCGCGATCCTGTGCTGGACATCGATGGTCAGCTTCTCCAGCAGCTCCGCGAGCGTGACCCGTTCGGCCGCGCTCAGCCCAGTGACCAGGGACGCCTCACGGCCGAGGACCGAGTCGACCGACCGTTCGATGAGCGCGTGACCCTCGTCCGTCAGCGTCACGGCGACACTCTTGCGGCCGGTGTCGCCGGGGCTGCGCCGTATCAGGCCCTCGCGTTCGGCCCTGGCCACGCGCTGGGAGATCGCGCCGGCCGTCACCAGCGTGCGGCGGGCCAGCTCGCGGGTGCTCAGCCTGTACGGCGGCCCGGCCCGGCGCAGCACCGAGAGCAGGTCGAGGGTGGCCGCGTCGATCCCGGCGGCGCGCAGGACGCGGCCCCGGTCGTCGGCGAGGATCTTGGCCAGCCGCCAGATCGGCGTCACGATCTCGATGGAGTCGGTCGGCGTGCCGGGACGCTCGCGCTGCCAGGCGGCCGCGATCTCCGCGGGGCTGGTCGGGATGTCGGCCATTTGGAAATCCTCCGCTATGTTAAGGTCTAAATATATCAGTCAGGGGGTCAACATGGGCAGGACCGTACTCGTCACCGGCGGAACCAGCGGCATCGGCCGGGCCGTCGCCGCTCGTTTCGCCGCCGACGGCGCCGACGTCGTCATCACCGGGCGCCACATGACCACAGTCGGGCCCGCCGCCGAAGAGCTCGGTGTGCGCGGGCTGGCTTGCGACGCCGCTTCCCCCAGCCAGGTCGCCGCGATGGCCGGGGAGCTGGGCGGCTCACTCGACGTGCTCGTCAACGCCGCGGGCGGCCTGCCCACCGGCCTGGCCGCCGGAACGCCGCCGCTGGAAGCGCTCGCCCAGGAGTGGTCGTCCAGCGTCTCCGCCAACGTGCTCACCGCGGTCCTCACCACGGCCGCGGTCCGCGACAGGCTCGCGCGGGGAAGCGCGATCATCAGCATCGGGTCGATCGGCGCCGAACGCCTCGGCGGCTCCTACGGCGCCGCCAAGGCCGCCCTCGCCGCCTGGAACGCCTCCCTCGCCGCCACGCTCGGCCCCGAGGACGTCACCTGCAACGTCATCTCCTCCGGATACGTCGCCGGCACCAACTTCTTCGGCGACGGGATGACCGAGGAACGCCACCGGAAACTCGTGGACGAGACGCTGCTCAAGCGGCCGGGCACACCCGACGACATCGCCCAGACCATCTTCTTCCTCGCGTCGGCCGGTGCCCGGCACATCACCGGCCAGACCATCCACGTCAACGGCGGAGCGTTCACCACCCGCTGAAGGCGGCTGAGAGCCGGGGGCGGAGGTGGTAGGACAAGGACGTGACGAAAATCAAGGAGTTCGATCTGGCTCTGCCCGACGGCCGCACGCTGCACGTGTACGACACGGACGCGGACGATGCCGCCGATCGGCTGCCGGTCCTCTGGCACCACGGCACGCCGAACCTCGGCACGCCACCCGAACCTCTCTTCCCGGCCGCCGAACGGCTCGGCATCCGCTGGGTGTCCTACGACCGCCCCGGATACGGCGGTTCCACCCGGGAGCTCGGCCGGACCCTGTCGTCCGCGGCCACCTACGCCCGGCACGTCGCCGACGCGCTCGGCATCGGCGGCTTCGCGGTCATGGGCCACTCGGGCGGCGCCTCGCACGCCCTCGCCTGCGCCGCCCTGTTGCCGGAGCGCGTGCGGGCCGTGGTCGCCGCTGCGCCGATGGCCCCGTACGACGCCGACGGGCTCGACTGGTTCGCCGGCATGTCGCGCTCCGGCCAGGCCTCCCTGCGCGCCGCCGCCGAGGGGCGGGCGGCGAAGGAACGTCATGAGGCGCGGGCCGAGTACGACCCGGAGATGTTCGCCCCGGCGGATCACGCCGCGCTCAACGGCACCTGGTCCTGGTTCGACAAGGTCGTCGGCCCTGCCCTGGAGCCGGGACGAGACGGGCTGATCGACGACGACCTCGCGTACGTCTCCCCGTGGGGTTGCGACCCCGCCCAGGTGAGCGCGCCGGTCCTGCTCCTGCACGGCGACCAGGACCGGGTCGCGCCCAGCTCGTACGGTCAGTGGCTGGCCCGCCGCTGCCCGGACGCCGAGCTTCGGCTCTCGCCCGGCGCCGGGCACATCTCGATTCTCGACTCGGCCGCGGAGGGCTTGGACTGGCTCCGCGCGACCACGAAGTGACCGGCCGGTTCAGAGCCGGTCAGAGCCAGGTGGTGCCCAGCCAGATGGCCGCCGCCGCGGCGACCAGGAGCACGATGTTGATGCCGATCAGCCGGGCCTCGCCGCGGGAGAGGTGGAGCACGATGCCGCCGACCTGGATCAGGAAGAGGCCGATCGCCGCGGCGATGGCCAGCCAGGGCGCGATTCCGGTCAGCGGCGGCAGGATGAGGCCGGCGGCGCCGAGGATCTCCAGCACGCCGATGGCGCGGACGTACGGCATGGGCACGCGGTCGACCCAGCCCATCATGGGCTGGAGCTGTTCCTGGCTCTGGGCGACCTTCCTGCCTCCGGCGAAGAGGTAGACCACCGCGAGCAGCGCGGCGACGATCCAGTAGGCGATGTTCATGGGGGCTCCGAGGGGGATGGTTACCGTTCGTAAGTTGCCTCATGATGCGTCACTATTGAGAGCCTTACAAAAGGCACATGCGTGTGCGTAACGCACAGGGGGCTGTCATGTCGCAGTACGAGCACACCTGCATGATCCGCGGAGACGGCGGCCGGACGATCCGCACCATCCTCGACCGGATCTGCGACAAGTGGACCCTGCTGGTCGTGGCGACCCTCGACCAGCGGCGACTGCGCTTCACCGATCTGCAGCGGCAGATCCCCGGGATCTCCCAGCGCATGCTGACGCTGACCCTGCGGAACCTGGAACGCGACGGCCTGGTCTCCCGGACGGCGTACGCGGAGGTTCCGCCCAGAGTCGAGTACGCGCTGACCCCCACCGGGCGCAGCCTCATCCCGCCCGCGCTGGCCCTCGCCGGCTGGGCCATGGAGCACAGCGCGGACATCGAGGCCAGCAGAACCGCCTACGAGACCCGGAATGGATCTCCGGCGAGGTAAGCGGATTCAGAGCTCGCGGGCGACGCCGGTGAGTGCTTCGTCGAGGATGTCCACCCCACGGGCGATCTCGTCGTCGCTCGCGGTCAGCGGCGGCGCGATCCGGAAGATGCCCCCCATCCCGGGCAACTGGACGATGTTCATGTGCAGCCCCAGATCGAAACAGCGCCGGGTGACGGCCGCGCCGAGCCGATCGGCTCCTCCGGCGCCCAGAACCTGGTCACCGACCAGCTCCACACCCAGCAGCAGCCCACGACCGCGGACGTCACCGACGATGTCGTGGCGCTTGGCGAGCCCGTCGAGCAGACCGCGCAACATCGTGCCCAGTTCGCGCGCCCGCTCGTCGAGACGGTCGCGGACCAGGACGTCGAGGACGGTGTTGCCGACGGCGGCCGGCAGCGGGTCGTTGACGTGGGTGGTGAAGAACAGGAACCCCCGGTCGTGCGCCTGCTGCTCGATCTCCGCGCTGGTCAGCACGGCGGCCAGCGGCAGCCCCGCGCCGAGCGTCTTGGACAGCGTGAGGATGTCGGGGACGACACCGTCGTGCTCGAAGGCATACCAGTCGCCCGTGCGGCACATCCCGGTCTGAGCCTCGTCGAGGATCAGCAACATGTCGCGTTCCTCGCACTTGCGCGCCAGGGCGGCGAGATAGCCCGGCGGGAGTTCGATGACGCCGCCGGAGCTGAGGATCGGTTCGACCAGGCACGCGGCGAGGCTGCCGACCGACTGGGCGTCGATCAGGTCGAAGCCCAGGTCGAGCTGGCGGCGCCAGTCGAGCGAGCCCTCGGCGTCGACGATGTCGGGGCGGAAGCGGTCGGGAACCGGCAGCGCGAAGTTGCCCGGCGCGGCGGGTCCGTAGCCCCTGCGTCCGGCGCTGTAGGTGGCGTTCGCGGCGGCCTGGGTCATCCCATGCCAGGACCGGGCGAACGACACGATCTCATGGCGGCCGGTGACGAGTTTCGCCATCCGCACCGCGGCCTCGTTCGCCTCCGCCCCCGTGGTCAGGAGCATGGCCTTGTCCAGCGGGCCGGGCAAGGTCTCCGCGAGCCGGCGGGCCAGGTCGACGACCGGGCGGCTGAGCATGCCGCTGTGGAGGTGGTCGAGGAGGGCGATCTGCTCGCGTACCGTCGCGACGATCGCCGGGTGTGAGTGCCCGAGGATCGCGCTCATCTGACCGGAGGTGAAATCGAGCAGTTCGCGGCCGCTCTCGGTGAACAGCGAGGTGCCCGCGGCGCGAGCGATGACCTCCGACGTGAAGGGGGCTCGGCCGGAGTAGCGGATGAGGTGGCGTTCCGTGGCTGCACGGGTCGTCTCGGGGGGCATAGGACCGACGTTAACCTCAGCGGCGGATGCGGTAGCGGATGTGGGTGGCCTCCGGGGTGTCGATCACCCGGACGATCTCCAGCTCCACGTGCGACGGCAACACGTCGAACAGTCGCCGGCCGCCGCCGAACAACACCGGGATCTGATGGATCTGCACCTCGTCCAGCACCCCGGCCTCGATCGCCCGCTGCGCCGTGTAGGCGCCGATCACATGCACGTTCCGGTCCCCGGCGGCGGCCTTCGCCTGGGCCATCGCGCTGGCGATCCCCTCGCTCACGTACCTCACCAGCGGATGGTTCGCGATGGACGGGCCGGGCGGCCGATGGCTGGGCACGAAGATCGGGATGCCCTGACCGTGATGATCGCCATCCCAGTGATCGACCTGTTCCGCGGTACGCCGTCCCGAGAGGACCGCGCCGGCCGCTCCTATCTCGCTGAGCAGGTCTCCGGCGGCCCCGGACAGACGGAATTCCCCGTCCGGCGTGAGGCCCCACTCGTGTAACCGGATGAAGCCGTCACCGCCGGGGTTGCCCGGTTTGTCGTTGGGGCCCGCGATATACCCATCCAGCGACACCGACATGTCAAGCACTGATACCGACACTCCGACCTCCTGCGGTCTCGGCCCGATCGGGTCAGCTCAACGTAGCGAGTTCCCGCGCCTGAAGGCCAGCAGCAGAACGCACGCGACCGCGCCGAGCGCCACGGTGGCGAGCCCCGAGGCGCCGAGCGTCGCCCGCGCGCCCAGCGCCGCGGTGAGCGGTCCGCCGAGCGCCGTGCCGAGCGGCGACGCGGTGAGCAGCGCCGCGCTGCGGGCCGCCAGCATCGCCGCCAGGTGCTGCGGTGGCGACTTCTCCTGCATGAGCGTCACGGACAACGCGACGAAGGGTCCGTAGATCAGGCCGCCGAGCGTGAAGCACGCGACGGTGACGGCCACCGGCACGTCGAACCAGAACGGCAGCAGCGACAGCCCCCAGCCGACCATGATGACGACCGTCACCGGCCAGAGCGGGAGCCGCCGCAGCGCGCCGATCGCGAGTCCGCCGAGCAGCGCGCCGATGCCGAACAACATCCAGTAGAGGCCGAGCAGCGTGCCGGGTGCGTGCAGGTCGTCGGTCACGTGGAGCGGCAGGGCGACCTCGACCGGGCCGTACAGCAGATTGAAGAACCAGGTGAGCGTCAGCAGCCCGAGCAGTTCCGGATGGGAGCGCAGCAACGCGAGACCGCCGCGGGCGGCGCTCCGGTCGACCGGGGAGACGTGCCCTGACTCCGGCAGCCGGATGCGCAGGACGAGCACGGCGAGGAACACGTACGTCAGAGCGTCCAGGCCGAGCACGAGCGCGGAGCTGACGTAGGTCACCAGCACCCCGGCGATCGCGGGACCGGCGATCGTGGCGGCGAAGTTGAGCGAGCTGACCAGGGTGTTCGCGGCGAGCCGCTGCTCGTCGGGCAGCAGTTCGGCCAGCAGCGTGAACTTGCCCGCGCTGCCCCACGCGTGCAACAGGGACGAGATCGCGAGCAGCACGACGTACAAGGGCAGTGTGAGCTGCCCCGCGAGCCAGGCGAGCGGGATCACGCCGAGGAACACGCCGCGCACCACGTTGTCGGCGAGCAGCAGCCGCCTGGCCGGCACCCGGCCCAGACGGCGGCTGAACACCAGCACGCCGACCACGCCCGGCAACGTGTACGCGGCCACCGCCCCGCCGATCCACAGCCCGGCGGTCGCCTGCGGCGCGAGCTCGATGGCGAGCCACGCCACCGCGACGAAGCTCATCCCGTCGCCGAGGTAGGAGACCGCGAAGCCGAGGATCAGCCGCCGGAACACCCGGTTGGCGAGCACCGGCCGGTAGGCGGAGGGGACGAGTCGCCGCAGCGCCGAGGGCCTTTCATGAACACGCACGTGAGATCGAGGCGTCTGGTGTCAGGCGCCGACGTAGGCCGCGAGGTGCTCCCCGGTGAGGGTGGAGCGGGCGGCGACGAGGTCGGCGGGTGTGCCCTCGAAGACGATCCGGCCGCCGTCGTGCCCGGCGCCGGGACCGAGGTCGATGATCCAGTCGGCGTGCGCCATCACGGCCTGGTGGTGCTCGATGACGATGACCGACTTGCCCGCGTCGACGAGCCGGTCGAGCAGGCCGAGCAACTGCTCGACGTCGGCCAGGTGCAGGCCGGTGGTCGGCTCGTCGAGGATGTAGACGCCGCCCTTGTCGCCCATGTGGGTGGCCAGCTTGAGCCGCTGCCGCTCGCCGCCGGACAGCGTGGTGAGCGGCTGGCCGAGGCTGAGGTAGCCGAGCCCGACGTCGGCGAGCCGGCCGAGGATGGTGTGCGCGGCCGGCGTGCGCGCCTCGCCCGCGCCGAAGAACTCCGCCGCCTCGGCCACCGGCATCGCGAGCACCTCGCTGATGTCGCGCCCGCCGAGGTGGTGGTCCAGCACCGAGGCCTCGAACCGCTTGCCCTCGCACTCCTCGCAGGTGGTGGTGACGCCCGCCATCATCCCCAGGTCGGTGTAGATGACGCCGGCGCCGTTGCAGTTGGGGCAGGCGCCCTCGGAGTTGGCGCTGAACAGCGCCGGCTTGACCCCGTTGGCCTTCGCGAACGCCTTGCGGATCGGGTCGAGCAGCCCGGTGTACGTCGCCGGGTTGCTGCGCCGCGAGCCGCGGATGGGCGCCTGGTCGATCGACACCACGCCCGCGGAGGCGGGGATGGAACCGTGGATCAGCGAGCTCTTGCCGGACCCGGCGACGCCGGTGATGACGCAGAGCATCCCGAGCGGGATGTCGACGTCGACGTTCTGGAGGTTGTGGGTGGTGGCGCCGCGGATCTCCAGCCTGCCCTTGGGGGTGCGCACCGACGCCTTGAGCGAGGCGCGGTCGTCAAGGTGGCGGCCGGTGAGGGTGCCGCTGTCCCGCAGCCCTTCGACGCTGCCTTCGTAGCAGACGGTGCCGCCCGCAGTGCCGGCTCCGGGGCCGAGGTCGACGACGTGGTCGGCGATCGAGATCGTCTCCGGCTTGTGCTCGACGACGAGGACCGTGTTGCCCTTGTCGCGCAGCCGCCGCAGCAGGTCGTTCATCCGCTCGATGTCGTGGGGGTGCAGGCCGATGGTCGGCTCGTCGAAGACGTAGGTGGTGTCGGTGAGGGAGGAGCCGAGGTGGCGGATCATCTTGACGCGCTGCGCCTCGCCGCCCGACAACGTGCCCGCCGGCCGCTCCAGCGAGAGGTAGCCCAGCCCGATCTCCACGAACGAGTCGAGGGTGTGCGCCAGCTTGCCGAGCAAAGGCGCCACCGACGGCTCGTCCAGGCCGCGGACCCACGCGGCGAGGTCGCTGATCTGCATCGCGCAGGCCTCGGCGATGTTGACGCCCTCGATCCTGGAGGAGCGGGCGGCCTCGCTGAGCCGGGTGCCGTCGCACTCGGGGCAGATGGTGAAGGTGACCGCCCGGTCCACGAACGTCCGGATGTGCGGCTGCATCGCCTCCCTGTCCTTGGACAGGAACGACTTCTGGATCTTCGGGATCAGCCCCTCGTAGGTGAGGTTGACCCCCTCCACCTTCACCTTGGTCGGTTCCTTGTACAGGAAGTCGTGCAGTTCCTTCTTGGTGTAGTCGCGGATCGGCTTGTTCGGGTCGACGAAGCCCGACTCGGCGTAGACCCGTACCGTCCAGAAGCTGTCGGACTTCCAGCCGGGGATGGTGAACGCGCCCTCGGCGATCGACTTGGAGTCGTCGTAGAGCTGGGCGAGGTCGAGATCGGAGACCGAGCCCCTGCCTTCGCACCGTGTGCACATGCCGCCGATGCGGGTGAAGGTCGCCTTCTCGGCCTTGCGGGCGCCGCGTTCGACCGTGATCGCACCGCTCGCGCGGACCGTGGGGACGTTGAAGGAGAAGGCTTGGGGCGAGCCGATGTGCGGGTGCCCGAGCCGGCTGAACAGGATGCGCAACATCGCGTGGGCGTCGGTGGCGGTGCCGACGGTGGAGCGCGGGTCGGCGCCCATCCGCTGCTGGTCGACGATGATCGCGGTCGTCAGCCCGTCGAGTACGTCGACCTCCGGCCGGGCCAGCGACGGCATGAAGCCCTGGACGAAGGTGCTGTAGGTCTCGTTGATCAGCCGCTGCGACTCGGCGGCGATCGTGTTGAACACCAGCGAGCTCTTGCCCGAGCCGGAGACGCCGGTGAACACCGTCAGCCGGCGCTTCGGGATCTCGATGCTGATGTCTTTGAGGTTGTTCTCCCGCGCGCCGTGCACGCGGATCAGGTCGTGGCTGTCGGCTATGTGCGGCGCAGGCGACTGCGTGTCCGTCCTGGTGGTCATGCTCATGGTCGCTCCATCGGTCACGTCGTGGTCTCCGTCGCCTGGCTTGATATAACCAGCCCTGAGAAGTATGTCTGATTTTCTTCTCAGCTCGGATCCTGCGGCTGGATGCCGAGCAGGTCGTGGCTGTGTCTGGTCTGCCACGCTAGCGGCGGCCCGGGGGCCGCCGCTTCTCGAATCCTGACCGATTCGGAGGTCTGTTCTGATTCAGACCGGGTCGCGCTGGATAGGGCACGTCATACAGTGCGTGCCGCCCCGGCCCTTGCCCAGCTCGAAGCCCTCGATCTCGATGACCTCCACGCCGTGCTCACGCAGCTTGCGGTTGGTGAACTGGTTCTTGTGGTATCCGACGACCACGCCGGGGGCCAGCGCGAAGAAGTTTGTTGCCCGAATCCCACTGCTCGCGCGCCTGCGGGCGTAGCGGGAGTAGACGCTGGCCCCCTCCACCCCCAGGAAGACGAACACGGTCACCAGCATGGTCGCCTTGACCTGCTCGAACAGCGCCCCGGGCGAGCGTTCCGAGCCGCCCCACAGGTTCGCCGCGAACACGTTCCCGCGCAGCGCGACGGCCAGGATGATGACGAAGAGCACGAGCGGCACGAGTTTGGCGACCGTGACGATCTGGTTGATCCTGGCCGCCTCCCGTACGCCGCGCAGGATCATGAAGTGGAAGGCCCACACCCCGACCGCCGAGACGGCCACCGCCGCGATCGTGGCGCCCTCGCCGAAGGCGGGCACGACCGCGCCGAGCGTCGACTTGATCAGCACCCAGTACGAGACGTTGCCGACGCACGCGCTGGCCCAGTAGCCGAATGCGGAGAAGAAGCCGGGGTACTCACCGAACCCGGCCTTGGCGTAGGCGTACACGCCGGCGTCGAGATGCGGCTTGCGCACGGCGAGGGTCTGGAAGACGAAGGCCAGCATGAGCATGCCCACACCGGCGATCACCCAGGCGACGACCGCGCCGAACACGCCCGTGGCCTGGGCGAAGTTGCGCGGCAACGAGAACACCCCGGCGCCGACCATCGACCCGACCACCATCGCGGTCAGGGCCGGCAGCGACATCTTCCGCGCGGATTCGGTGTGCGTACTGGACTGGGTCACTGATCAACGGCTCCTCGGAGTCACAGCCGAGATACCCGCCGTCCATGGCACAGAGCGCCCCCACCAGGTCAAGTTCATTCCACGGCGACGTCATCGTCGGTTCAGGGGTGTTCGGCCACTGCTTGCGCAGTGGCCGGTTGTGGTCCGGGCGGCGGGGTCCCGTTCGACAGGCGCAGGGCCGGGTTGAGCATCGCGGTGACAGCGAGCGACGCCACCGCCATCACGGCCATCGCCGCACCCGCGGGCAGGTACTGCGCGAGGAGCCCGGCCAGCGTGGCGCCGGCCGCCTGCATCGCCTTCATGCCGGTGACGTGCAGGCCCAACGCCTGACCGCGGACGTCTTCGCCGATCAGCGCGATCAGCCGCTCCTGCAGCAGCAGCGTGGATGCGAAGCCGATCGACGCCACCGCGACGACACCTGCCGCGACCGGTGTGCTGAGCGGCAGCGCGAACAGCAGGTACGGCAGCGCGAGCAGGAATCGCAGCGGGGTGACGTAGCGCCGCCGAGCCTCCGGCGTCAGGAACCGCCCGGCGGCCAGATCGCCGAACAGCATGCCCAGCGCCGCCGCGACGAACAGCACGGCGGCGGACCGCGGCGCGTAGGGCACGAACAGCGCCTCGCAGCCCACCACCAGGCCGTTGGGCACCCACGTCGCCAGGTAGACGGCCCGGCGGGCCGGCGTGGACAGCAGGTGCCGGTTGACCTGCCAGGTGGCTGCGACGGACGGCCGGCCGGAGGCCCGTGCCGGCCGGGCGCTGAGTCCCCACCGCAGCACCAGAGCCGCGACGAAGGCCAGCGCCGCGCTGATGGCCAGCGCCGCACGCGGCGACACCACCGCCAGCAGGATGCCGCCGAGCGCGAAGCCAGCGATCTGCATCGCGCCGACCGAGATGTTGAGCGCCGAGCGGCCGAGCACGTACCCGTTCGGCGGCACGATCTCGTTGAGCAGGCCATACCGGACACCGCCGCTGACCGAGCTGACCAGGCCCAGAGCCAAGATCACCGCGAACATCGCCCACAGCGGCATGCCCGGCACGGCCAGCGCCAAGCCGGCCAGGCCGCCGGCCAGCGCGGTCAGCGTCAGCGCCGCACGCGGTCGCACCCGGTCGGCCACCGACAGCAGCGTGGTGGCGCCGACCAGTTCGGCGAACGACGGCCCGAACATGCTCAACGCGGCCAGCAGCGGGGAGTCCGTGCGGGCGTACACCAGCGTGGCGAGCGCCAGCCCGTTCAGCGTGGTCGAGGCGACCTGCGCGCACGAAGCCGCGAACAGCGGGGTGAACTCGGGTGTTCGAAACAGTTCCTGGTACGTACGCATTGCTGTGGATTCCCTTACTCTCGTCCGCCGTCGGGCCTGCACGGCATCCGGCGGCCGGCACTGGCTCTGACCCGGTCATCCAGCCCATCTCGGCTCACCGACGAGCCTGACCCAAGAGGGCTTATGCGTCTAATGCCACCTTTAGCGAAAATCCATCAATAGGATTGATGAATGCTCGATATCGTCCGGCTTCGCGTCCTGGCGGCGGTCGCCGCCCACGGCTCGGTCACCGAGGCGGCCAAGACGTTGCACTACTCCCAGCCCTCGATCAGCCACCATCTGGCCCGGCTGGAGGCGGCGACCGGAGCCAAGCTGACCCAGCGCGTCGGGCGTGGCATCCGGCTCACGCCCGAAGGCGAGTTGCTCGCCCGCCGCGCGGCGGAGATCGTCGGCCGGGTCGACGCGGCCGGCGCCGAACTGGCCGCCCAGCTCGGGCTGCAGACCGGCCGGGTCCGCCTGGCGGCCTTCAGCTCGGCCTTGAGCGTCCTGGTCCCGCCCGCGGCCATGGCGCTGTCCCGGTCGTACCCGAACATCGAGCTGCACCTGGACGACGCCCATCCCACGGTGGCCCAGCAGCGGCTGCGCGACGGCTCGGCCGACCTGGCGATCGTGCACCGCTACGACGACGCCGTGCCGGAGGACGGCATCCGCTACTCCTATCTCCTCGACGACCCGATGTACCTGCTCAGCCGGCACCCTGGCCAGACGCTCGCCGACCACCGGGACTCGGCGTGGATCGCGGGCTGCGAGAACTGCCGTGGTGACCTGCTCCAGTTCTGCGAAGCCGCCGGGTTCAGCCCGCGCATCACCTACAGCAGCGACGACATCGTCGTCGAGCAGGCCTTCGTCGCCGCCGGGCTCGGGGTCGTCGCCATGCCCGGCCTCGCGCTGCGCTCGCACCACGCGGACGGGGTCGTCGCCAGCGAACTGACCGAGTTCCGGCGCCGCATCTACCTCGCCACGTTCGGCGAACCACCCGACCCGCCCGCCACGACCGCCTTCATCGCCGCCCTTCGAACCGCCACCAACGCCCTCTCCAAAGTGGGAGCCGGGGTGACGAGGCCGGATTCGTAGGCGTAGACCCCCTCGTGAACGGCGGTCAGAATGTGGCGATCGGGTTCACTGGGCTGCCGGACGTACCGGCGAAGCGGACCGGCGCGACCGCGAGGTGGAAGTCCCACTGGCCGAGCTCGGCAGCCGTCGTCGCGCACGCCTCCAGGTCGCAGTTGTCGAGCAGCCACAGACCCATCGCGACGAGGCCCACGGCGTGAACCGGCATCAACACGTCTTCGTACCCCGACGGCTGAACGTCCTGGGGGGTGTCAGCACCGATCAGCGCGACCCCCCGTTCATGCAGCCATGGCAGGCAGGACGCGTGCCAGCCGGCCTGCGTGAAACCACCGGCCTCACCGGCCTCGTGCCGGACGCGGCCATAGCCGGTCCGCAGGAGTACCGCATCGCCGGGTCGCACCCGCACACCCTGGCGACGCTCGGCCTCCTCGAGATCGTCGGGAAACACACCCTGCCCCGATTCCAGCCACGGCACATCGCGGGCCCTCGCAACGTCCAGCAGGACACCACGCGTGATGATCCCGTTCGCCGCCGCCGTGACGGCCGCCCACGCCGACCCCGTCGCGGCGTCGACCAGCGAGTGCGACCGCCCGTTGTACATCGTGCCGTCCCAGAAGATGTGGCACGGCGAGTCGACGTGGGTGAGGGTGTTGCCGTGGAAGGTGATGCCGAGCCGCTCAGACGAAAAGCCCCAGCGCCGGTCGTTGTGGAATGCGGCCACCGGCATGTTCTCGGCACCCGGCATGTCGGCGGCGCACGGGCACGTCGTCGTCGACCGCTCCATGTCTGTCGGTACGGCGACCTCCCACGCGCACGACACGCTCCTGCCGTGGCGCACGGCCCGCGCCGCCGCCAGCCGGACGTCGTCGGTGATGTGGTTCAGAGTGCCGAGCTCGTCGTCGTCGCCCCACCGTCCCCAGTTCGACAGCGTGTTGAAGTATCCCAGCACGTCGTCCTGTGTGGGCATCGGTCGCGCTGCCGTCATCCCAGCATCGGCTCCTCCGGTCACGCGGTTCGAGGCACCGAAAGCGGGGTATCCCGCCCTCTCCTTTGACATGCCAAGCTCCGCTGAGCTGGCATGGTACTAGATCAGCGGGCGGGTCGCGTCCAGGCGGTCGGAGGTCGATCGGTCCCGGCTCGTCGCGGTGATGGTGCTGCGGACGCGGCGCGCGTGGTTCGCCATGAAGCTCGACGCCCCCTGATCTCTCGCCGACTCCGCCGAAGCGTGCAGCAGCAGGTCGCGCAGTGCCGTGGCGGTGCCCGACGGATCAGCCGGCGTGAGGACGATCTGGTCGGCGGTGGTCGAGGGGCCGGTCAGGGGGATGACGCGCAGGCCGGGCGGCTCGTGGTCGAGCGCGGACTCGACGGTGATGCCGATGCCCGTGCCCGCGGCGACATGAGCGGCGATGGCGTGCACGCTGTCAGCGGTTCTGATGATGCGCAGGTCGGCCCCGCCGATGTGGAAAGCGGACAGGAGGCGGTCGCAGAGGCCGCTGTTGATCTGGTGGGGCCAGGTGAGCAGGCCGGTGGTGGACAGCTCGGACGCGCTCAGCTCGGCGTGCCGGGCGAGGGGATGGGCCGCGGGTACGAGCGCCACGAACCTCTCGGTGGACAGCACCGTCGCGCGTACGCCGGTGATGTCACCGGTCGCCCAGCCGATGCCCAGCCCGATCGTCTCCGCCCGCAGCGCGGTGAGCTGGGCCGTGGTCGGCATGGCCTCAGGCACGATCGTCACGTCGGGGAAACGCTCGCGAAGTCGCGGCAGGCAGCGCAACAGCAGCTGGTGGCCGGTGTATTCGGCGTGCGCGACGACGAGGGTGGTGCGGGCCTGGTCGCCGGCGGCCAGCGAACGTCCGCGCTGCTGGAAGCGTCGCAACTGGGCCAGGGTGGCGTGAGCGTCGGGCAGCAGCGCTTCGCCGAGATCGGTCAGGGACACCCGGCGGCTGGTGCGGTTGAACAGCCGCCCGCCCAGGGAGCCCTCCAGCCGTCTGATGGCGTCGCTGACGGTGGGCTGCCCCCGGTGGAGGCGCTCGGCGGCGCGACCGAAGTGGAGCTCTTCGGCGACCGCGACGAATGCTTCGAGTTCCATTCTGTCCACGGGGCCAGGCTAACCGGATCGATCGGTGCGACCGATCGCTGGGTGCCGAAGTTCGGCGTTGATGCTGTGCCGTACGCACGTTGTGATGGTTTGTGCCAGCAGGGACTCCCATTCGGAAGTGAAGAAGCAGATGACATTTCATGATGTTGAACGTGAGCAGGACGTGCCGGCTGTCACGGTGACAGTGGTCTACCACTCGGTGCACGGGCACACCCGGGTCCTGGCCGAGCACCTCGCCGGCGGGGCGCGGATGGTGCCTGGCGCCCGGGTTCATCTCGTCGAGATCCGGCCCGAGGACGTCACCGCGGGCCGCTGGCACGATGAGGAGGTGCTGGCGCTGCTTGAGCGCTCCGATGCGATCGTCTTCGGCTCCCCGACGCTGATGGGCAGCGTGTCGGCGGTGTTCAAGGCGTTTCTGGAAGCGGCGTTCACGCCGTTCACGACGCAGGCGTGGAAGGACAAGCTGGCCGGAGGGTTCACCAACTCCGCCTCTCAGAGCGGCGACAAGCTGCTGGTCCTGGAGCAGCTGGCCGTCTTCGCCGCGCAACTGGGCATGCAGTGGATCGGCGTGGGCGACATGCCCGGCAACAACTGGAGCGGCGGCACCCGCGACGATGTGAACCGGCTGGGCTCGTGGCTGGGCCTGATGAGCCAGAGCCACGCCGATCAGGGTTCCGAGCACGCCGGTTCGCTCGGCGACCGGATCACCGCCGAACGCTACGGTGAGCGGATCGCCATGCTTGCGCAGCGTTGGGTCAACGCGGTGCCGTACGACACCCCGCGGATGAGCGAGCACGACGCCCGCGCCCTGTCGGCGTCCCTCAGGCGGACGGACGACGCACCGGCGGCGGCGATCGGCGCCTGAGACCACGCCGATCGCTGGTACGGCAGTGGCGGGCAGGCCGGGCATGGTGGCCGGACCGGCCCAGACGAGCTGGTCGAAGTACGGGTACTCGACGCCGTCGATGTCGATCCGCCGTTCCAGCGGATTGGAGCTGTGGTCGTGCGGGAACGCGGGCGTCGGCGTGATCGGACACACCACGGCATCGAACTCGGCGAACAGCTGCCGCCAGCCGTGGCGGTGGACCTCGCGCCGGTTGTTCGCGTCAGATCGGGCAGCAGCGGGCTGTGCCGTTCGACGCGGGCGCCGCCGTCGGCGAGCGCGGCGGCCACCCGATTCACGCCCCGGCGCGCAGAGCCGACCGGTCGAACACCGCGTTCTGCCGTTGGTCACCCCCTCCGCGCCAATGCGCGCCACGCACCATGTGCGTGGCGCGCAACTTGTGGGTAGAGTGCTGGGCGACGCCTGGCACTCGCCCATGAAGAGTGCCAAAGGCGTGTCCCGGGGCGGCGAGGTGCGCCGACAGGCGGCCGTCCGTCGCGGGCGCCGTCCCGGACAGCCCCATCGAGAGCAGGAGCAGGAATGACTGCGAAAATGATCGCATTCGACGAGGACGCCCGGCGCGGTCTCGAGCGCGGCATGAACCAGCTCGCCGACGCCGTCAAG
>NZ_JBHSPA010000116.1:0-142912 GCF_042656245.1 Nonomuraea insulae | reverse complement strand
TCAACGAGGCCCTTCCCCATTGGTGGCGATGGCCCAAGAACTTCGGACTTACTCGTCTAGGGCTTGCGGCCCACGCCTCCCGTGAAGGTGTGGTACGTGATGCCCAGCTCGGCCTGCTGCTCGCCCGGCTCCGGACGCCACTCCGGGAGCGGCACCAGGCCGGGCTCCAGCAGTTCGAGCCCGTCGAAGTAGGCCAGGATCTCCTCGCGGGTGCGCCAGCGGCCGGTGCCGAGGTGCTCGTTGAAGAGCTTCTCCGCCGTGAAGGCCTGCTGCGACACCTCGGGGTGGGCCTCGCCGGGGTTGTGGAAGTGGGAGATCACCACGTGGCTGCCGGGGGCGAGCGGGGCCAGGAGCGTGGCCACGATGCCGGCCGGGTCCTCCTCGTCCGACAGGTGGTGCAGGAGCCCGAACATCAGCAGCCCGACCGGCTCGCCGAAGTCGATGAGGGCGCGCGTCCTCGGGTCACTGAGGATCTTGTCCGGCTCGCGGGCGTCGGCGTCGACGATCGTGGTGGTCTCGTCCACGGCCAGCAGGGCGCGGCCGTGGGCGAGGACGATCGGGTCGTGGTCGACGTACACGACGTGGGCGCCCGGGGTGACGGACTGGGCGACCTCGTGCACGTTGCCCTGCGTGGGCAGGCCGGAGCCGATGTCCAGGAACTGGCGGATGCCCGCCTCGGCCGCCAGGTGGCGGACCGTGCGCCGCAGGAACTGCCGGTTGGACAGCGCCGCGGCCGGGGCGTCCGGCGCGATCTGGAGCGCCGCCGTGGCCACGTGGCGGTCGATCTCGTAGTTGTCCTTGCCACCGAGCATGTAGTCGTAGACGCGGGCGACGCTCGGCTTGCTGGTGTCGATCCCGCTGGGCGCGCTTTCCCGCTCGCTCTCGGGCACTGTCGGCTCCTTGCGAAACGTCAGGGGGGCTAGGCCATGATCCTAAGTGGGAGCACCCGGTACGGGCGGATGTTTCATGAGGAAATCTCACGATCCAGTTCGCCGCGCAGGAGGCGGGCCGCGCCGGCCATGGCCCGCATCTTGCCCTCGGCCGACGCCCTGGGCAGATATTTCATCCCGCAGTCGGTGGCGATGACGATCCGCTCCGGCCCCACCCGGTCGAACGCCCTGCGCACGCGCCCGGCCACCACCTCGACCGGCTCCACATCGGGCGTGGACAGGTCGATCACGCCGAGGATGATCGTCTTGTCCTTCAGGTCGGTCAGCACCCCGAGGTCCAGCCCCGACTGGGCGGTCTCGATCGACACCTGCCTGACGGGGCAGCCGGCCAGCTCCGGCAGGAACGAGTACGCCTCCGGCCGCTCGTGGATGATCGCGGCGTAGCCGAAGCAGATGTGCACCGCCGTCATGCCGCTCACGCCGTCGAGCGCGGCGTTCAGCGCGGCCAGCCCGTAGGCGCGCGCCGCCTCCGGCCTGGCCTGCATGTACGGCTCGTCGATCTGCACGATGTCGGCCCCCGCCGCGAACAGGTCACGGATCTCGGCGTTGACCGCCACCGCGTAGTCCATCGCGGCGGCCTCGGCGTCGGGGTAGTGCTCGTTCTGCGCCTGCTGGCTCATCGTGAACGGCCCCGGCACCGTCATCTTCACCACCCGGTCGGTGTGCGCCCGCAGGAAGCGCAGGTCGTCCACCTCGACCGGGCGGGGCCGGCGGATCGCGCCGGTGATGCGCGGCACCGGGTTCGGGTGGCCGCTGCGGTCCAGCGCCATGCCGGGGTCGTCGAGGTCAAGGCCCTCCAGGGCGGTGGCGAAGTGGTTGGAGTAGCTCTCGCGCCGGATCTCCCCGTCGGTGACGATGTCCAGCCCGGCCCGCTCCTGCGCCCTGATCGCCAGCTCGGTCGCGTCGTCCTGCGCCTGGGCGAGGTGCCCGGCCGGGACGCGCCACAACTCCCTGGCCCGCACGCGCGGCGGGAACCGCCCGGCCAGCTTGGCGCGGTCGATCAGCCAGTCCGGCTGGGCGTAGCTCCCGACCAGCGACGTCGGCAGCAGCGGCAGAGAGATCACGGGCCCTCCCTCACGTTCGGTCCTGACCTCCACTGTGCGCCCGCCGCACCGGCGTTACCAGGTGTCGACGTGCAGCACCTCGTCCAGCGGCTGGCGGTCGGCGGGCTTGAACGTCTCCCCGGTGTAGTAGGCGGTGGGCAGCAGCACGCCCTGCCTGATGTCGCCGGGGATGCCGAGCAGCTCGGCGACCTCACTCTCGTACGCCAGGTGCAACGTCGTCCACGCGGTGCCCAGGCCGCGGGCGCGGGCGGCCAGCATGTAGCTCCAGGCGGCCGGCAGCAGCGAGCCCCACAACCCGGCCTGGTTGCCCTGCGGCAGTGCGGGCGCCCTGAGGCAGCCGAGCACCAGCACCGGCACCTCGCCCATGTGCTCGGCCAGGTACGCGGCACTGTCGGAGACCCGTTGCTGGGCCGAGGCCCTGGCCGGGTCGTCGGCGAACAAGTTGCGCGCCGAGCCGCCCGAGCCGTAGTACGTCTGCCACGAGCGCCCGTAGTAGTCGCCGATCGCCTTGCGCTTGTCCTGATCGGTCACCACGATCCAGTGCCAGCCCTGCGAGTTGCCCCCGGTGGGTGCCTGGAGGGCGACCTCCAGGCACTCCCGGACCAGCTCCATCGGGACGGGGCGGGTCAGGTCGAGGCGCTTGCGCACGCTGCGGGTGGTGGTGAGCAGCTCGTCCGCTGAGATCGTCATGCGGTCATCATGCCCCGATCAGAGGCGGCCGAGCACCGCCATCGCCGGCAGTGCCCGGTCGTCGTAGCCGAACAGCGCCTGGTTCTCCCAGCCGTTGCCCGACGACGGGTCGGCCGGGTCCCAGCCGTTGCCCTTGACCCCGGTCCAGGTGGCCTCCCAGGTGAACAGGCCGAGGCCCAGGCCGTTCGGGACGGCGCGGACGATGTCGGCAACCCGGGCGAGCATCGCGGACTGGCCCTGCGGCGTGGCCTGGTAACCGGGGTACGGCTCGGCGGAGACGATGATGTTCTCCCAGCCGTCGTCGTCGGCCGTGGTGAACGGGTAGGCCGTCTCCGCCACGACCACGGGCTTGCCGTACCTGGTGGCCACGTCGTTGATGTTGGCCTGGAAGGCCTCCAGCGTGCCGTGCCAGTAGCCGTAGTACGACAGGCCGATCACGTCGTACCGGATGCCGTTGGCGGCGGCGTTGTCGAACCACCACCGGTAGAGGCCGTTGTCGCCGCCGTTGGCCAGGTGCAGCACGACCTTGGTCGAGCGGGACACCCGCTTGGCCGCGTCGTGGCCGGCGTTGAGCAGCGCGGCCGTGTTCGCCCAGTTCGTGTTGGAGCCGTCCGGCCAGAGCAGGCCGCCGTTGATCTCGTTGCCGATCTGCACCATGTCGGCCGTGGTGCCCTGGCGGCGCAGAGCGTCGAGCACGTCGTAGGTGTGGTCGTACACGGCCTGCCTGAGCTGGTCGAACGGCAGGGCCTCCCAGGCGGCGGGCTTGAACTGCTTGCCCGGGTCGGCCCAGGTGTCGGAGTAGTGGAAGTCGACGAGCAGCTTCATGCCGAGCGCCTTGACCCGCCTGGCCACCGCGAGCACCCGCGTCTTGGTGTTGTAGCCGTCGGCCGGGTTCACCCAGACCTTGAGCCTCATGTAGTTGAGCCCGGCCTGCGACAGGATGCGCAGCGCGTCGCCCCGCCGCCCGCGCGCGTCGCGGTAGAGGCCGCCGAACGCCTCCGACTTGGCCAGGCTGGAGACGTCCGCGCCCCTGATCTGCAGGCGTCCGTGTCCCGTCTGGGCCTGCGCGGGAGCCGCGAGGGCCATGAGTAACACCAGCGCGGCGAGGATGATCCGTTTCATCGGGTCTCCCTAGGGTTGGGGGATTTCCGCGACGACCGTGACCGCGCCGGGCGCGACGGTGAACGGCCCGTCGTGACGTATGCCGTCGAACACGCTCACGCCGCTCACCCCCTCGACCGCCACGGGCCGGTCGCCATGGTTGATGAGGAAGACGTGGCCGCCCCTGCGCACGAGTTCGAGCGTGTCGGGCAGTCCGTGCGGACGGGACACGCCCGCGTGGCCGAGCACCTGGGCGAGCAGGTCGCGCAGGCCGGTGACGGGGGCGGTGGCCAGGTACCAGGCGGTGCCGGCGCCCAGGTCGTGGCGGGTGAAGGCGGGGTGGCCCGCGTCCGGCCCCTCGGCGAAGCCCTGGACCGTGACCGCACCCGCGGGGCGCACCCGCTCGGACCAGATCCTGGCGATCTCGCCCCCGGTCAGCGTCACCGTCTCGTGCTCGCGGAGGGGGTGGAACTCCTCGATCGACAGGCCGAGCAGCTCGCGCAGCGCGCCCGGGTGGGCGCCGGGGTGGATGGTGTCGTGCTCGTCCACGATGCCGGAGAAGTACGACACGAGCAGGTTGCCGCCCGCTTCCACGTACCGGTGCAGGTTCTTGGCGGAGGTCTCGGTCAGCAGGTACGAGCTGGGCGCCACCACCACCCGATACCCCGAAATATCGGCGGAAGGGTGGACGAAGTCCACCGTGACGTGCTCCCGCCACAACGCCTCGTAGAAGGCGTCCACCCGCTCCCTGAACGTCAGGTCCACCGACGGCCGCCAGTCCAGCTCCAGCGCCCAGTACGACTCCCAGTCCCAGACGATCGCCACCTCGGCCCGCACCCGGCTCCCCCGAACCCCCGCGAGCCGCCGCAGGTCGGCGCCCAGCCGCACCACCTCGCGCCACTGCTCGGAGTCGGTGCCCGCGTGCGGCACCATCCCCGAGTGGAACTTCTCCGCCCCGAACCGCGAGGCCCTGAACTGGAAGAACAGCACGCTGTCCGAGCCGCGCGCCACGTGCGCGAGGCTGTTGCGGCGCATCTCCCCCGGCCGCTTGGCGAGGTTGCGCGGCTGCCAGTTGACCGCGCCCGCCGAGTGCTCCATCAGCATCCACGGCGCGCCTCCTGCCACCGACCTGGCCAGGTCGGCGGACATGGCCAGGTCGATGTGGTTGTCGGGGCGCTCGGCCTTGAGGTAGTGGTCGTTGGCGATCACGTCCAGCTCGCGGGCCCACCGCCACAGGTCGGTGGACTTGCAGTTCACCGTGCCGGCGAAGTTCGTGGTGATCGGCAGGCTGGTGAGCTCGCGCAGGATGTCGCGCTGCAGCGCGTAGTGCTCGCGGTGCTGGCCGTCGCTGAAGCGGGCGTAGTCGAGGCGCTGGGCCGGGTTGACGACCGTGTGGTTGGCGCGGGGGGCGTCGATCTCGGACCAGTCGGTGTAGGTCTGGCTCCAGAACGTGGCGCCCCAGGCGTCGTTCAGCGCGGAGACGTCGCTGTAGGCGGCCTGCAGCCACTCGCGCCAGGCCGCCAGGCTGTGCTCGCAGTAACACTCGCCGAGCGGAGCCCCGTACTCGTTGTGCACGTGCCACATGACCACGGCGGGATGGCCGCGATAGTGCTCGCCCAGCGCCCGCACCAGCCGCGCGGTCGCCTCACGGAAGGCCGGGGCGCTGGAGCAGGCGCTCTGCCGTCCGCCGAACCCGATCCGCAGCCCCTCCCTGGTCACCGGCAGCACGTCGGGATGCGCGGCGACGAACCAGGCGGGCGGGGCGGCCGTCGGGGTGGCCAGGTCGACCGCGACGCCGGCCGCGTGCAGCCGGTCGATGATCTCATCGAGCCAGCCGAACTCGAAACGCCCCCGCTCGGGCTCCATCAGCGCCCACGAGAACAGGCCCAGGCTGACCAGGTTCACCCCGGCCTCGCGCATGAGGGCCACGTCCTCCTCCAGGACCTCGCGCGGCCACTGCTCCGGGTTGTAGTCGCCACCATAGGCGATCCCGGCAGGACGCTCCGGATACATCCATCCCCCTCGAAACTTCTGTGAACGTGCACAGTAAAACTAACCGCAGCAGCAAGGGAAGCGTCATCCCCCAATTTCCTTCTCCTTCAGGAGATTAACGAGAACGTAACGACCTCTTGACGGCCGTTTCCGGGCTGTTCCACTCTGTGCACGTTCACAGAACCCTCTGGAGGTACGCAATGCGCGCCAACCGCCTTGGAGCAGCCCTGGCCGTCGCACTGACAGCCACCCTCGCGAGCTGCGGGTCCAGCGAGCCCGCCGAGAGCCCCCAGGCGGCGCAGAGCTCCACCGCCGCCGCCCAGGGCCCGGTCAAGCTCACCTACTGGACCTGGGCCCCCAACATGGACAAGATCGTCGAAGTCTGGAACAAGGCCCACCCCGACATCCAGGTGACGGTCAGCAAGCAGGCCGGCGGCGACGACGCGTCCGCCAAGTTCCTCACCGCGGCCAAGGCCGGCAACCCGCCGGACCTGGTGCAGGCCGAGTATCAGCACCTCCCGTCGTTCATCGCCGCCGACGCGGTGTCCGACCTCAAGGCCGAGACCGCCTCGATCAAGGGCGAGTTCTCCGAGGGCCTGTGGGGCCTGGTCACGCTGGGCACCGACGCGGTCTACGGCATCCCGCAGGACAGCGGCCCGATGATGCTCTTCTACCGCAAGGACCTCTTCGACAAGCACGGGCTCAAGGTGCCGGCGACCTGGCAGGAGTACGGCGAGGCCGCCAGAGAGCTGCGCAAGAAGGACCCGAAGGCCTACCTCGGCACGTTCTCCAGCAAGGACCCGGGAGCGTTCACAGGGCTGGCCCAGCAGGCCGGCGCGCAGTGGTGGTCGATCAGCGGCGAGTCGTGGAAGGTGAACATCGCCGACGAGCCCACCAAGAAGGTCGCCGACTTCTGGGGCGGCCTGGTCAAGGAGGGCGCCATCGACGACATGCCGTTCTTCACCCCCGAATGGAACAAGGCGCTCAACGACGGCAAGCTGCTGACCTGGCCGTCCGCGGTGTGGGCGCCGGGCGTTCTGTCCAGCAACGCCCCGAAGGCCAAGGGCAAGTGGGCCGTCGCGCCCCTCCCCCAGTGGAACGCCGGCGAGAACTTCAGCGGCTTCTGGGGCGGCTCGTCCACCGCCGTGTCGGCCAAGACGCCCAACAAGGCCGCCGCCGCGCAGTTCGCCACCTGGCTCAACACCGACCCCGCCGCCATCGACCTGCTGGTCAAGGAGGCCGCCATCTACCCGGCCGCGACCAAGGCGCAGTCGGCCCTCGGCACGCCCCCCGAATACTTCTCCAACCAGCCCGACTTCTGGCAGCAGGCCGCGACCGTCTCCGCCGGGGCGCGCGGGTTCACCTTCGGGCCCAACGTCGGCGTGACCTACAACTCCTTCAAGGACGGCTTCGACAAGGCGCTGCAGAACGGCACCCCGTTCGCCGACGCCGTCCAGGGCATGCAGGACGCCACGGTCGCCGACATGCGCAAGGCCGGATTCCAGCTCGCCTCTTGACTTCCTCCCCTCCCTGAAGGGGATTCCAGCCGTCGCCGGTTGGTCTTCCTGCTTCACCGCCGGTCGCCCGCCCAAGAGGACTCTCGTTGAGGTCTTACACCAGCTCCACAGGCGTTTCAGCTCTCCGCCAGCCCGGCGGCGAGCACGTTTTTGGCCGCGTTCACGTCCCGGTCGTGGACAGTCCCGCACGGACGAGTCCACTCCCGGACGTGCAGCGGCATGACACCTTGCTGCGCTCCGCAAGCGGAGCACAGCTTGGACGACGGAAACCAGCGGTCCACCGCCACGAGCGTGCGCCCGTACCAAGCTGCCTTGTACTCCAGCATCGAACGCATCTCCCGCCACGAAGCGTCGGAGATGGCCCGTGCCAGACAGTGGTTGGCGACCATGTTGCGGACGGTCAGATCTTCTACGGCGATCACTTGGTTCTCGTGAACAAGCCGGGTGGTGACCTTGTGCAGGTGATCTCGCCTGCGGTCGGCGATGCGAGCATAGACTTTAGCGACTTTGAGCCGAGCCTTGGCCCGGTTCTTGCCGCCCTTCTCCTTGCTGGCAAGCGCCTTATGCGCCTTGGCCAGTCTGCGCCGGTCCCGGCGCTCGTGGCCCGGGTTGACGATCTTCTCGCCGGTGGACAGCGTGGCCAGCGCCGTGATGCCCGCGTCCACGCCCACACTCCGATCGACCGGCGGGAGCGAGCTGATCGTCTCCTCCATCAGGAGGGACACAAACCACCGTCCCGCCGCGTCCTTCGACACTGTGACCGTGGACGGCTCTGCCTGCTCCGGCAGAGGACGCGACCACACGATGTTCAGCGGCGCGTCCATTTTCGCCAGCGTCAACCGTCCGTCCCGCCAGCGGAACGCGCTGCGGGTGTACTCCGCACTCAGCCGCGACCTCTTGCGGGACTTGAACGTTGGGTACTTAGCCCGCTTGGCGAAAAAGTTCGCAAACGCTGCCTGCAGGTGCCGCAGCGCCTGCTGCAACGGCACCGACGACACCTCAGACAGAAAATCGTAGTCGCCGCCGCGCTTCCACCGCGTCAGCATGGCCGACGACTCCAGATAGGAGACGCGACGCCCCTCAAGCGTGTAAGCCCGAGTCCGCTCCTCCAGCGCCTTGTTGTAGACCAGGCGCACGCAGCCGAACGTCCGGGCAAGCTCTACGGCCTGCTCAGAGGTCGGGTAGAAGCGGTACTTGTAGGCACGCTTCACACTCTGCGCCATGCCTCACATGCTATTACGCAACCACTCAACAATCGCGCGTTTGTTCGATACGGCGATCCGCTTGGCGGGGCAACGCCCGCCCCCCATCCGCTCCACAGAAGTTCGCTTCCTACCCTGCCTTCAGGTGGGGGTTTCCTCGGAGGTATCCGATGAAGCGCTCGGAAAGGGGGGCCTGGCCGTACCTCTTCCTGGCCCCCGCCATCGTGCTGTTCACCCTGTTCCTGGCGGTGCCCATCGGCTACACCGTCTACCTGGCGATGCGCCGTACCAAGGTGTCCGGGCTGGGGCTGGGCAAGGGGGCGCGCAGAGAGGTGTACGTCGGGTTCGACAACTTCTCCGCCGCCCTCACCGACGCCGAGTTGTGGAGCGGCTGGCTGCGCGTGCTCGGGTACGGCGCGCTGGTGCTCGTCGTGATGCTGGGCCTGGCGCTGCTGTTCGCACTCCTGCTGGACTCGGCGCGGGTGCGGCTGGCCCGCTTCTCCCGCATCGCGATCTTCCTGCCGTACGCGGTGCCGGGCGTCGCGGCCACCCTGCTGTGGGGCTTCCTCTACCTGCCGTCCCTCAGCCCGATCAGGGAGATCCTGGACATCGACTTCCTCGGCGCCACCACCGTCACCTACTCCATGGCGAACGTGGCCGTGTGGGGCGGGGTCGGCTTCAACATGCTCGTGCTCTACACCACGCTGCGCGCCATCCCCCGCGACCTGTACGAGGCCGCCCGCCTCGACGGAGCCTCCGAGCTCCAGATCGCCGTCCGCGTCAAGATCCCCATCCTGACCCCGGCGATCATCCTCACCACCGTCTTCTCGATCATCGCCACGATCCAGGTCTTCACCGAGCCCACCACCCTGCGCCCGTTGACCAACACGATCAGCTCCACGTGGAGCCCGCTCATGAAGGTCTACCGCGACGCCTTCGTCACCGGCGACCTCTACTCGGCCGCCGCCACCTCGATCGTCATCGCGGCGATCTCTCTCGTCCTGTCGTTCGGATTCCTGCGCGTGGTCCGCACCCGCGCCTTCGGGGAGGGCTGATGTCCGGGCTCCCGCACACGCGCGCCTCCGGGGAGGGCCGATGACCGCAGCCGTCGGCAAGGGCACCACGGGCACCACCACGCACCGCCGCCGCACCCGGGCGAACGCGGGCCGCTCGGCCGGCCTCGTGCCCACCGCGCTGCTGTTCATCGGCGCGATCTACTGCCTGTTCCCGGTCGCCTGGGTCCTGATCGCCGCCACCAAGTCCCCCAGCGAGCTGTTCAGCACCTCCACCCTCTCCTTCGGCACCGGCTTCCTCGACAACCTCACCCAACTGTTCGCCTACCGGGACGGCGTCTTCTGGCTCTGGGCCGGCAACACCCTCATCTACGCGGGCGGCGGCGCCCTGCTGTCCACCGCCGTCTCCGCCGTCTCCGGCTACACCCTGGCCAAATACCGCTTCCCCGGCCGCGACGTCATCTTCAACCTGCTCATCGGCGGCATCCTGGTGCCCGCCGTGGTCCTGGCCATCCCGCAGTACCTGCTCTTCTCCAAGATCGGCCTCGCCGACAGCCACTGGGCCGTGCTGCTGCCGCAGATCCTGCACCCGTACAGCATCTACCTGGCCCGCATCTACGCCGCCGCCGCCATCCCCGACTCCCTCCTGGAGGCGGGCCGCATCGACGGGGCCGGCGAGTGGCGCCTGATGTCGCGCGTGGCCATGCCGCTCATGGTGCCGGGCATGGTGACGATCTTCCTGTTCCAGTTCGTGGCCATCTGGAACAACTTCCTGCTCCCGTTCATCATGCTCGGGGACGACGGCAAGTTCCCTCTCACGGTGGGCCTCTACACCCTCCTGGCGGCCGGGGCGAACCAGCCCTCCCTCTACAACCTGATCCTCATGGGCGCCTTCCTGTCGATCGTGCCGTTGATCGCGCTCTTCCTCACGATGCAGCGATACTGGAAGACCGACCTGTCTTCCGGAGCCGTCAAATGAAGCGCCCTACGATCCACGACGTCGCCGCCGCCGCGGGGGTGTCCCGCGGCACGGTGTCCCGCCTGCTCAACGGGGACAAGTACGTCAGCCCGAAGGCGCGGGTTGCCATCGAGCGGGCCATCTCCGAGACCGGTTACGTGGTCAACCGCGCCGCCCGCAGCCTGGTCACGCAGCGTACGGGCTCGGTCGTCATGGTCATGTCGGAGCCGCACGAGAAGTTGTTCGAGGACCCGACCTACAGCACGCTGATCCGGGTGGCCATCAGGATGCTGGCCGAGCGCGACCTGTCGCTGGTGATGATGCTGGCCGGCGACGAGGGCGACCGGGAGCGGGTGGTGCGCTACGTGCGGGGCGGCCACGCCGACGGTGTGCTGCTGGTCTCGACGCACGCGGGCGACCCGCTGCTCGACGCGCTGCGCACCGGCCCGCCCGCCGTCTCCTGCGGCGCGGTGATCGGCCGCGAGAAGGTCATCCCGTACGCCGCCGCCGACGAACGCCTCGGCGCCCGCCAGATGACCGAATACTTCGTCGGCCAGGGCCGCAGGCGGATCGCCATGATCACCGGCCCCATGGACACGCCGGGCGGCATCCAGCGCCTGGAGGGTTTCACCGAGGTGCTCGGCCGCAAGGCCACCAAACGCCTGGTCGCGCACGGCGACTGGACACAGGCCAGCGGCGAGCGCGCGATGACCGAGCTGCTGGCCCGCACCCCCGACCTCGACGCCGTCTTCGTGGCCTCCGACCTGATGGCCGCGGGCGCTCTGGCGGCGCTGCGCGCGGCGGGCCGGCGGGTCCCGCAGGACGTGGCGGTGGGCGGGTTCGACGACTCCTCGGTGGCCACGTCGACGCACCCGCCGCTGACCACGATCCGGCAGCCTCTCGCCGAGATGGCGGAGGCGACGCTGCGGCTGCTGCTGTCCCTCATCGACGGGGCCGAGCACGTGGAGCCGGTGATACTGCCGACCGAACTGGTGATCCGCGAGTCGGCGTGACCGCCTCCGCAGTACGATCACCCGAACCGACGTACCGAAGGAGCCGCACGGTGACCGACCACGAACGGGAGCGGGCGCCGGGAGGCATCGACATCACCAAGCCCAGCATCTCCCGCGTCTATGACTTCATGCTGGGCGGCAAGGACAACTACGAGGCCGACCGCCGGGTGGCGGAGCTGGCGCTCGGCATCGCCCCCGACGCTCCGGAGGCCGCCCACGCCAACCGCGAGTTCCTCGGCCGGGTGGTGCGTTTCCTGGCGGCCGAGGCGGGCATCCGCCAGTTCCTGGACATCGGCTCCGGCCTGCCCACGCAGGGCAACGTGCACGAGATCGCCCAGTCGGCCGCCCCGGGCTCCCGGGTGGTCTACGTCGACAACGACCCGATCGTCCTGGTCCACGGGCGCGCCCTGCTGGCGGTGGACGACGACGCCACCACGGTCGTGAAGGCCGATCTGCGCGATCCCGACGTGATCATCGGCGATCCGGAGGTCCGGCGGCTGATCGACTTCGACCGTCCGGTGGGCCTGCTGATGTTCGCGATCCTGCACCATCTGGCCGACGCGGAGCACCCGGCGGAGCTCGCCCGCCGCATGGTGGACCGGCTGGCTCCGGGCAGCTATCTGGCCGTCTCCCACTTCCACAACCCGGGTCTGGCGCATCCGGAGGTGTCCAGGCAGGCGTTCGCGGCCGAGCGGATCTTCAACGAGACGCTGGGCACGGGGCGGTGGCGGACCCGCGAGGAGATCCTGGCCTACTTCGACGGGCTGGAGATGCTGGAGCCCGGGCTGGTGCCGCTGCCCGAGTGGCGCCCGGTGTCGGACGACCAGGCCGAGCCTGGCATCACCTACCACACCTTCGTGGGCGGGGTCGCCCGCAAGCCTCAGACCGGGCCCGTGTAGACCCAGCGCCCCTCGTGCCGCGCGAACCGGCTGTTCTCCTCCATCTCCCCCGGCCGCCCCCGGTCGAGGTAGTGGGCGCGGAACCGGACGGTGCCCTCGGTGTGCACGACGCTGCCCCCGGTGCTCTCCAGCACCTCCAGCCGCACCCATTTCACCCGTTTGTCCAGCCCGACGCGCGGCGGCCGGGTGGACGGGTGCCAGGTGCGCAGCAGATACGCCTCGTCCCCGACGCCGAAGGCGGTGAAGCGGGAGCGCATGAGCTGCTCGGCGGTGGCGGCCGCCGCGTCGCCCCGGTGCAGCCTGCCGCAGCAGTCCTGGTAGGAGGCGGGCAGGCCGCAGAGGCACGTACGAGGAGGCATGCGCTCTATTCTGCCTCCAGCCGGAGGGTGAGGTCGGTCAGCGTCGGGCCGAGCGGGGCGTCCAGGGTGAGTGCGGCGTCCGCGTCGCCGCCGGTCGGCCCCTGGTTGACGATGGCGATCGGGATCCCGAGCGCGGCGGCCTTGGTCACGAACCGCAGCCCCGACTTGATCGCCAGCGACGACCCGAGCACGAGCAGCGCCCGCGCCCCGCCCACGAGCGCGAAACATTCGTCCACGCGCGGCCGGGGCACGTTCTCGCCGAAGAACACCACGTCCGGCTTGAGCAGGCCGCCGCAACCCGAGCAGTCCACCAGGCGGAACCCGGCCACCTGCGCGTCGGTGAGCACGGCGTCACCGTCGGGGTTGATGACGCCGCTGGCCTCCCAGTCCGGGTTGGCCTCGCGCAGGCGCCGCTCCAGCTCGGCGCGCGGGGTGCGCTCCCGGCACGACAGGCAGACGACGCGGTCGAGCCCGCCGTGCAGCTCGATCACCCGCCGCGCTCCTGCCGCCTGGTGCAGGCCGTCCACGTTCTGGGTGACGATGCCGGCCAGCAGCCCGCGCCGCTCCAGCTCCGCCACGGCCCGGTGCCCGTCGTTGGGCCTGGCCTGCCCGATCTGCCGCCAGCCGACGTGGCTGCGCGCCCAGTAGCGCTGCCGCGCCTCGGCGCTGCCGACGAACCGCTGGTACGTCATGGGCTCCGCCCGCCGGGCCTGCCCTGTCGGCCCCCGGTAGTCGGGAATGCCCGACTCGGTGGACAACCCGGCCCCGCTGAGCACGGCCACCCGGCCGAGGGCGACCAGTTCGACCAGCTTGGTGGTGTTCAGTGTCACCTTCCTATGGTGCCTCAGCCTCTCTCCCGCTCGATCCGGCAGCTCAGCCGCAGCTCGGCGGCCTGTTCCTGCCCGTCCGCCCGCCACCAGAACTGTCCGGGGGCGGGCAGCATCTCCGTGATGAGCACCTCGGCCGGTTCGCGCCTGGCCAGGTCCTCGACCGCGAGGGGGTCGCAGAAGTCGACGTGGAAGGGGCAGGGCCCGGCGGGGTGGCGGACGAAGACGTGGCGGGGCAGGCCGTGGTGGCGGCGCAGGCGGTGCAGGGCCAGCCAGCGGTCGAAGGCGTCCGCGCCGCGCTCCTCCGGCAGGCGCAGGCGCCAGCGGGCCCGCTGGTAGATCAGGTCGCCGATCATGATGCGCGGGGTGCGCTCACCCAGATCGACCTGTCCGGAGTGCGCCACGCCCTGCCCGTCGTCGCGCACGCCGGACAGCAGCCACGCCGCGCTCTCCGGATCCGTGCCCACGGCCGTCAGCTCGGGCGCGGGCGACGCCGGTTCGGGCCGCTCCCCCGCCCACAACCCGGCGACGTCCCGCGCGGCCAGCCGGACGACCTCCTGGCCGGGGACACGGACGGCCTCGGCCACGAGCCGGGCCAGATCGGCACTCAGCACCCGCGTCCTGGCCAGGCACCACAGGGGCAGCGCCACCGACAGCGCCTCCCTCAGCCCCGCCGGCGCCGGACCGCCAATGCCGGCCCCCTCCTCGTCGATCACCCGCCATCCCGCACGGCCGTCCGGCTCGAATCGCGCGCGCACCGCGGGCCCGCCGTCCCCTGCCCCGGAAGCTAAGCGCCGCAGCAGCCGGTGGGCGGTCGCGGTGAGCAGCCGGGAGCGCCTGGCCGTGCCGTCCCCGGGCCGCCGGGCCAGCGGGTGCCTGCCTATCGCCTGGTGGAAGGCCGGATCGGCGAGCAGCGCCGCCCGGCGTACACGATCGTCGTCGTAGGCCTCGGCGACCGCGCGCCGCGTCGCCAGCCAGGCGGCCGCGTGGGCGCTCCTGCCCGCCGCCCGCCCGGAGCCCGCCGCGACGACCGCGCACTGCCAGCGCCGCCCCTGCTCACCCAGGCCGAGCGACTCCAGCAGGCGCAACTCCTCACCGATCAGGGGCATGCCGGCGCGCACGCTCCTGAGACACCGCCTGGCGTGTGCCCGCTGCTCGGCCGCGAGCTCCAGCACGACCTCGCGCAGCGCGGCGGCGCGCCGCTGGAAGGCGTCGCGTTCTGCGGCCAGGCGGCGGTCGGCGGTGAACAGCCGCTCGGTGAGAGGCAGCAGGCCGGGATGGCCGAGCCCGTCGAGCAACCGCACGGGCAGTTCGCTCGTGCGCAGCAGGAACCACGGGCGCAACTCGACGACCAGCTCCCCGGCTCCCGTGGAGACCCGCCACCGGTCTAATCCCTGCCTCACCCGCGCCCCCTCAGCACTCCGGCCCGTGCCAGCCCGGCCGTCAGCAGCTCCCTCGCCCCGTCGGTCAGCCCGTCGAGGGCGTGCGGGTCGTCGGCGGCCAGCCGGGCGACGGGCGCGACGAACCCCTGCTGCAGCCGGAACGAGCGCCCGGAGCGCAGGCTGACGGCGAAGGTCCCCCGCCCATCGGGCCCAGCCCCGGCCACCACCTGGGCGCACGGATCCCACGCGCACCCTGACGCGGCCGGCGCCGCGACGGAGCAGGCGGCCAGCCGCCCCGGCGGGAGCCCGGGCAAGCGGTCGAGCGAGTTTCTGATCATGGCGCTCACCTCGTAGCCCCGCATGGTCTCCGGCGCGTCGAAGTCGATCCACCGCGCCAGATCGTCTCCCGCGCGGGGCGGGAAACGCACGTTGTGCCCGGCCCAGACCGTATGGATGCCCATCCGGTACGCCCGCAGTCCCGCCAGCCGCACCCCGCCGGGCCCGTCCGCGAGCAGCTCCAGGGACTCCCCGGCCACGCCCGCGGCCACCCCCGGCGCGCCCACGGCCAGCTCGCAGGCCACCGGCGCCCCGGCCGGGATCTCGGCCAGCAGCCGCCGCAGGTTGACGGTGACGCCGTTCAGCCCGGTCACGGCGGCCAGGAAGTCGATCCGCGTCACGGTGATCGTCAGCCCGCGGCACCTGGCCAGCGCCTCCCGGGAGAACGCGGCCACCCGCACCGCGTCCAGCCATCCGGCCCAGGGGCCGTCGGCGGGCGGCAGGTCGGTTCCTGTCAGCCAGCGGACGGGTTCGGCGTGCCAGGGGGACCGGATCACCCGCTCAGGCGACCAGTCCAGCCACTCGACCCCGGCCAGTTTTGGCACCCGCCGCAGCGCCGTCACCTGCTCGGCCACCAGCCGCCCGCACAACGTCACCCGCTCCGCCCCGAGGGCGCGCACCAGCGCGAACGCCGCGGGAAGCTGCTGCTCGGCATCGACCACGACGCGTGCCCGCCGCCCCTCGGCCGCCTCCAGGGCGAGCTCGATCTCGGGCTGGAACAGCTCGCACCTGGCGGCCGCGCCGAGCACGTCCTGGCTGCTCTGGGTGCTGCCCTCGGCCAGTTCGAGGTCGTCGATGCTGAGCCGGAGCGCGGGGTCGCCCGCCAGCCGCAGCGCCGTGCCGATCGCCCTCAGGTGGGCGTCGTCGTAGGCCTGGCGCTCCAGGATCGCCGCCGCGGCCCGCCCGAACAGCGCGGGCGCGTCGCGCAGGCGGGAGGGGTCGCTCAGGCGCCGGACGATCCGCGCGCCGAGATCGAGCAGTTCGGCCCCGGGAGGCGCTACGACTTCGGTGGTGAAGTCGGTGAACGGGGGAACGACGAGCAGGTCCATCAACCGCCCTCTCCAGGCCAGGGATACGGATGCGCCACGCGGCCGCCCCGTCGCGCGGACGGGGCCACCGGTCTTTGGCGCGCGCCCGGCTCGGCGTCCGCGCGGGAGCGATCCCGGCCGGCTCCGCGCATGTAGAAGCAGCGCAGCTCCGCGGCGAACCGCTGCTGCCCCTCCCGCAACCAGCACTCGTCAGGCCCGGGCAGCACCTCGCTCATCGTGACCCGGTCGGCCGCGCCGGCCAGCCGCGCCAGTCCTTCGATGAGCGCGGGCGAGCGCGTGTCCACGTAGAAGGGCGCCCGCTCCCGCGCGGAGGAGGCGTAGAACGCCGGCGGCAGGTCGTGGACCTCCCGCAGCCGCGCCATCGCGACCAGGAGCGCCCGCTCACCGGCCGCCTCTTCCAGCGCCTCGAACGAGGAGCGGCCCATCCGCCACCGCCGCCCGGAGATGACGACGTTGTCCCAGGTCAGCCGGGGCACGCGGGGAAGGTCGTGGAGGCGGGGCAGCTCGATCTTGGGCAGGGCGAGCGCCGTGTGCAGGGCCGTGTCGTGCTCGCCGTTGTGGAACAGCAGCGGCTCCTCCAGCCCCTTGGCGTGCAGGAGCGCGCGTTGCCCGTCGCTGTGCACGTACAGCTCGTCGAGGCCGATGCGCCGCCGCCTGGGGTCGGCCGCCACTCCGCCGAGCTCCAGCACCGGCCCTGGGAGCTCCAGCGGCGGCACGCCGTTGGTACGGCGGGAGATGACGTTCAGCACGGTGAACCCGGACAGCGCCCGCCTGATCTCGGTGTCGCGCTCGGCCAGGCACGCCGCGGCCTCCTCGTGGAACTGCAGCGCCCAGGGCGTGAGCAGCACCGAGTCGTGCAGCCGGGTGAGGACCAGCGGGGTCACCCCGGGTTCGTACGCCTCCAGCGCGGACGCCGCCACCATGACGTCGGCCGAGCAGAGCACGGGCGCGGCCGGCGGGGCGGGCTCCTCCAGCAGCCCGGCAAGGTTGAGCGCGGACGGTCCCGCGTCGCGCAGGAGTGCGGCGATGCGCCCGGCGAGCCGGTCCCCGTGCTCGATCTCCAGGTCACCGGTCGCCCTCAGCGCCTCCGCCAGCTCGAACGTGCCCGCCCCGAGCCGCGCGGCCAGCAGCCGGTTGGTGCGCAGCCTGGTCAGCTCCGCCTCCGCCGCCAGCAGGTCGAGCACCCGCGGCACCCGCTCCTTGAGGTCGCCGGCCAGCGCGCCGCCGGCGGTGACCCGCAGGGTTCCCGCGGCGGCCTCGTGCACGGTCAAGCGGTCGTCGCGCCGCCCGCCCCCGGCGAGTGTGTCGATCCGCCGCTGCACGGCCAGCTTCACGTCGGGGGAGGCTCCGGGGTATTGCCCGAGCAGCTCGCCGATCTCCCCGACCCGCTGCCCCAGCGGCAGCTCCGCCCCCTGTCGTGCCCCGGCCAGGGCGCTCCCGCGCTGGGCCGGCACGCCCGCGGCGGCCACGAAGCCTCGCCTGGACACACTCACCAGCCCCCGCCGGAGCACCTCGGCGCCGGCCAGGTCTCCCCGGGTGCCGCCATGATGCTCGGAGCCCTCGGCCGGCGCTCCTCTCTCGGCCAGCCGGTCCCGCAGCCAGCCCAGCGTGTCGCAGATGGTGGCGGGCGGGCACAGGTCGTGGGTGAGCAGCCCGCGCCGCACCGCCACGGTCAGCGCGGCCGAGGCGCGTTCCATCCCGGTCCCGGTCTCGGCCGCGATCTCGGCCAGCGTGCGGCTGCCGTCGCAGTGCCCCGCGAACGCGGCCCCGTCGGCCACCTCCCCCGTCCACGTCTTGCGCCGCGGCACCAGTCCCGCCACCAGCCCGGGCTCGGCCAGGACGCGCTGCTGCAGCGCCTCGCCGACCTGCGCGTCCGGGTAGGCCACCCGGCCCGCGCACGCGCGGTGCCCCGCCCAGGTGTGGCCGCTGTCCAGGCCCGGCTCGACGCTCCCGTAGCCGATGGGCCCGTAGCAGCCGGCCGTCTCGCAGGAGGCCGACAGGCGTTGCACGCGCGTGGCGATCTGCCTGCGGGTCTTGCCGCCCTTGCCGCCGCGCCGCAGGTCCCGGTAGAGGCCGGGCGATGAGCACACGAGCGCGTCGAGGAAGCGCTCGTCGGCCACGATCCCGGCCACGGCCGCGCGCACGAGCGCCGCGTCGGCCGCGACCGTGCCGGCCAGGGTGAGGCGGGCCTCCTCCAGCAGCCCCGTCACCTCGTTCCAGGCCGCCAGCCACCCGTCGGGCCCTGGCGTGCCGGGTGGCAGCGGCCGCAGGTCACGCAGCCGCCCGCGCAGCCCGCGCGGCAACCGTCCGCCCTCCGGCCGCTCCCCCGCCACCTCGGAACCGTCGGCGAGCAGGCCGAGCGCCCGCCTCTCCAGCCGTACGACCGCCGCGGCCTGCTCGGCCGCTCTGGGATAGGCGAGGGACAGGACGAGCTCCCACGGAAACCCGGCGTTCCTGACGACCACGGCCGGCAGCAGGGTCCAGTCGTGCTCGATGTCCATAAGGACGCTCCCTTTCCTGACATGAATTAGCCGCACCCATCTCAACTCAGATGCTTACAAGATCATTTTCCTGTGTCAATGAGTTCGGGGATTAAATTAAAATGAGAGCTCACGATCCCATTGCCCGCAGCACAAGGAAAATTGCCTGCCAATATCAACAAACCCCGTCATAAGGGACGCAGCAGTTTACTCAACGCAGCCGCAGGGCCTATCCTTGCAGTACAGAGCGTTATGAATCAGCCCCGCCCGCCCGGTGAACACGAATTCCATTGCCATTAAAATGCGCCCGGGCGGCTGTTCTCATGGCCGTGCGAATAATCGCGCTAATGCGCTCTCATTTGCCTGCCAGGGCAAGGTGGAGTCAAGGCCGCGCGCCAGCGGGCCGGAGCGGAGAAACCTACTGATAGAAGGTGACACGGGGGTGAAGATGACCAGCGACGGGCGACGGCGGCGGCGCGGCGACGGGCCGCACCTGTGGACGCCGCTGTTCGTGGTGGGCCTCGTCCTCATCACCGCCGTGGTGGTCGTGCTCGACGTGACCACGGGCACGGCGGTGCGGCTGTTCCCGCTGCTCATCTTCCTGCCCGCGATCGTCTCCGGCCTCGGCGAGGTGTGGCAGACGGTCACCGCCACCGTGTGGGTCGTGCTGGTGGAGGCCGTCACCGGCATCTATCTGCGCGGGCAGGTGGACGACGTCCTGCTGGCGACCGGGTTCGCGGCGCTGTTCGGGGTGTTCAGCGTGCTCGGGTGCCGCTACCGCGTGCACCGCGAGGAGGAGGTGGCCCGGCTGCGCTCGGCGTCGTCCGCCCTGCAGCGGCTGATCGTGCGCCCGCTGCCGCTGCGCACCGCGGAGGTGCTGGTGGACGGCCTCTACCAGCCCGTGGAGGGCGACGCGATGGTCGGCGGCGACATGTACGAGGTGGCCGTCTCCCGGCACGGCACCCGGGTGCTGATCGCGGACGTCCAGGGCAAGGGCATCCCGGCGATCGGCACGGCGCTGGCCGTGCTGGGATCGTTCAAGGAGGCGGCCTACCGGGAGCACACGCTCACCGGCGTCGTGGCCGCCATGGAGACCACCGTGGTCAGGCAGAACTTCTTCGCCACCCTGACCGGCGAGCCCGAGCGGCTGGTCACCGCCCTCGTGCTCGACATCGGCCCGGAGACGGAGGTCGGGCCGGTGGTCGAGGCCGTCAACTGCGGCCACATCGCCCCCTACCTCATCCACGACGGCGACGCCCACCAGGTGGACCTGGGCGAGCCCGCGGTGCCCCTCGGCGTGGAGGAACTGGCGAAGACGCCGCGCAGGGGCGTGCGATTCTCCTTCCCGCCTGGCGCGACGCTGCTGCTGTGCACCGACGGGGTGACCGAGGCCCGCGACCCCCGCGGCGCCTTCTACCCGCTGGAGGAGCGGCTGCGCGCGTGGGCCGGCTCCCCGCCCGCGGCACTCGCCCGTACGCTCGCGGCCGACCTGCGGGCCTTCACCCGTGCCGCCCCGCGCGACGACGTCGCCATCCTCACGCTCCGCAGGACGGAACGACCCAGCACACCCTCATGAACCGCTGGCCCCATCCGCGCGTACCTACACACATCGGACACGTGGTCCATGGAGGTGTCGTGGAGCTCAGTCTCTTGCGGGCGCAGGCGCACAGCCCGTCGTACTTTTCGCTCATGCGCGGCTCGGCGGGTGAGCGCGCCCCGGTGGACTTCTGCATCCCGTGCAACCCTTACTTCCCTACACCGGATATCTTCGAGCACCTCGGGAGAAATCTGGAGACGATACTCAAGTTCTATCCGAGCGACGCGGGCACGATCACCGACGAGCTCTGCTCCACGCTCGGGCTGCACCCCAAGACGGTCGCGATGGGCAACGGCTCGACCGAGCTGATCACCTGGATCGACCACCTGCTGGTGCGCGAGAGCCTGGCGGTGCCGATCCCCACCTTCGGCCGCTGGACCGACCAGCCGCTGGAGACGGGCAAGCGGGTGGACATGTACCCGCTGCTGGAGAGCCGCAACTTCGCGCTCGACGTGAACGACTACGTCTCGTTCATCCGCACGCGCGGCTCCCGTGTGGCGGTGATCTGCAACCCGAACAACCCCGACGGCGGTTACCTGCCCAAGCACGAGGTGCTGCGCCTGCTCGACCGGCTCATCGACCTCGACCTGGTGATCGTGGACGAGTCGTTCGGCGACTTCGTGGACGCCGAGCCGTACCCGGGGGTCGCGGCCGAGGCGGCCGTGCGGCCGAACGTCATCGTGCTGCGCAGCCTGGGCAAGAACTTCGGCCTGCACGGCATCCGCTTCGGTTACATGGTCGCCAACCCGGCGCTGGCGGGCCGCGTGCGCGACGCGCTGCCCAAGTGGAACCTCAACTCCTTCGCCGAGGTCGTGGTGTTCATGATGCGGCAGTTCATGCCCGAGTACCAGGAGAGCCTCACGCGGCTGGGCCACGACAGGAGAGCGATGTTCCAGCAGCTCAGCACCATGCCGGGACTGTCGGTGTTCGCCTCGCAGGGCAACTTCCTGCTGGTGAAGCTGCCGCCGGGCCAGGACGGGGTGCCGCTGCGCGACCACCTGCTCACCGAGCACGGCGTGTACGTCCGCGAGTGCGGCAACAAGCTCGGCACCACCAGCCAGTTCCTGCGCCTGGTCGTACGCCCGCAGGAGGACGTGCGCAGGCTGCTGATCGGCATGACCCAGTTCCTGTACTCGGGCAGCCTGCACGAGATCCCCGTCAACGGCCTGCACCATCGGGCCGTCAATCCACTGTCCGCTTAGGAGGGGTTTGCGCGGTCCCAGGCCGATGTATGCTGTCCCGGCTATCCCTTTACAGCATAAACAGTCGGCCGACGATGGAAGGGTTCCGTGCTCTCCAGCCACCAGGCAAGCACCGTCCAGACTCGCGATCACACCGCCGCGGACAGCCACGACAACATCCAGGTCCGTGGCGCCAGGGAGAACAATCTCAAGAGCGTCTCCCTGGACATTCCCAAGCGGCGCCTCACCGTGTTCACCGGAGTGTCCGGCTCCGGCAAGTCCTCACTCGTCTTCGACACGATCGCCGCCGAGTCCCGGCGGCTGATCGACGAGACGTACACGGCGTTCATCCAGGGGTTCATGCCGAGCCTGGCCCGCCCCGACGTCGACGCGCTGTGCAACCTGAGCGCGGCGATCATCGTGGACCAGGAGCGGATGGGCGCCAACGCCCGCTCCACCGTGGGCACCGCCACCGATGCCCACACCATGTTGCGGATCATCTTCAGCCGGATCGCCGAGCCCCACGTCGGCTCGGCCGGCGCCTTCAGCTTCAACCTCGCGGAAGGCATGTGCCCCGAGTGCGAGGGGCTGGGCAAGGCGTCCGAGATCAACGTGAACGCGCTGGTCGACCGCGAGCTGTCCCTGAACGAGGGCGCGATCAAGGCCCCCGGGTACGCCGTGGACAGCTGGCCATGGCAGGTCGTGGCCGGCTCCGGCCTGTTCGACCCCGCCGTCAAGCTGAAGGACTTCACCGAGCAGCAGTGGCAGGACCTGCTCCACAAACCCGCCACGAAACTCAAGTACGCCTCCAACAACTTCACCTACGAGGGCCTGGCCGTCCGCGTCAGGCGCGGTTACCTGGGCAAGGACCGCGAGTCCCTGCAGCCGGCGGCGCGGGCGTTCGCCGACCGGGCGATCCGGCTCGGCCCCTGCCCCTCCTGCGACGGAGCCCGGCTCAACGAGGCCGCGCTCTCGGCCCGCATCCAGGGCAGGAACATCGCCGAGTGCTCGGCCATGCAGATCAACGACCTGGCCGACTTCGTCCGCGGCATCGGCAACGCCTCGGTCGGGCCGGTGCTGGAGGGCCTGCGCTCGACGCTCGACTCCCTCGTCGAGATCGGCCTCGGCTACCTCAGCCTCGACCGCGAGTCCGCCACGCTGTCGGGCGGCGAGGCGCAGCGGGTGAAGATGGTACGCCACCTCAACTCCAGCCTCACCGACGTCACCTACGTCTTCGACGAGCCCACCGCCGGGCTGCACCCGCACGACATCCAGCGCATGAACCGCCTGCTGCTCGCGCTGTGCGACAAGGGCAACACGGTGCTCGTCGTCGAGCACAAGCCGGAGACGATCGCGATCGCCGACCACGTCGTGGACCTCGGTCCCGGCGCGGGCACGGACGGCGGGCGCGTCTGCTACAACGGCCGCCTGGCCGGCCTGCGCTCCTCCGGCACCCTGACGGGCCGCTACCTCGACCACCGCGTGCGCCTGCGCGAGGAGGTCCGCAAGCCCACCGGCCACCTGCCGATCAGGAACGCCACCCTGCACAACCTGCGCGACGTGAGCGTGGACCTCCCGCTCGGCGTCCTGACCGTGGTCACCGGCGTGGCGGGGTCGGGCAAGAGCTCCCTGATCCACGGCCACGTCGCCGGCCTTGACGGCGTGGTGGTGGCCGACCAGTCACCGATCCGGGGCTCGCGCAGGAGCAACCCGGCCACCTACACCGGGGTGCTCGACCCGATCCGCACCGCCTTCGCCAAGGCCAACGGGGTCAAGCCGGGTCTCTTCAGCGCCAACTCCGAGGGCGCCTGCCCGGCGTGCAAGGGCATCGGGCTCATCTACACCGACCTGGCCATGATGGCCACGGTGGCCTCGGTGTGCGAGGAGTGCGAGGGCAGGCGGTTCACGCCGGAGGTGCTGACGTACCGGCTGCGCGGCAAGAACATCAGCGAGGTCCTCGCGATGCCGATCGCCGAGGCCCGCGAGTTCTTCCCCTCGGGGCAGGCCGGCGTCATCCTCGACCGCCTCGTCGCCGTCGGCCTCGGCTACCTCGGTCTCGGACAGCCCCTCACCACGCTGTCCGGGGGCGAGCGCCAGCGGCTCAAGCTCGCCATCAACATGGCCAAGAACGGCACCATGTACGTGCTGGACGAGCCCACCACCGGCCTGCACCTGGCGGACGTGGACCAGCTCCTGGCCCTCCTGGACCGCCTGGTCGAGGCCGGCAACACGGTCATCGTGATCGAGCACCACCAGGCGGTCATGGCACACGCCGACTGGATCGTCGACCTCGGTCCAGGGGCCGGCCACGACGGCGGCCAGGTCGTCTTCTCCGGCACCCCGGGCGACCTCGTGGCCACCGGCACCTCCCTCACGGCCATCCACCTGCGCGACTACGTCAACCAGCCCTGACCCCGACGGCCCCCGCCGCACTCCGCGGCGGGGGCCCAACGACGGAGGGCCGTCGCACACACGGCCGTAAGGCCCCACCGCACGGGCGCTGCCGGCCCTCGAACGGAAGGCCATCGCTTCGCGGCCGGAAGGCCGAGCGCATCCACCATCCCCGCCGGGCACGCCCCAACCGCCCGGCGCGCGCTCACCTTCCTCCCAAAGGCCCTCGCCGAAGTACGGCGGTGCGCGGAAGAGAGGTGAAAGGGTCGAAGGCGGGGTCAGACGGCCAGGCGGGCCAGGACGCGGGCGAAGTCCGGAGGCGGAGCCACGACCAGCCGCGTCTGCCCGCGCTGGGTCACGATGTCGGCCCTGATGAGCGTCAGCCGCTCCTCGTGCCACCAGTACACCTGCGGACTGAGCCCGTCCGTGCGCGCCGCGTGCACCCGCAGCCGCTCGATCGCGCGTACCACGCCGATCCCGTCCACCGGATGTACGAGCAGCGTGTACGGATCGGGCAGCACCACGAGCACCCCGTCCGAGGGCACCGGCAGGTAGTCGCCCAGCCACCGCAGGTGCGTGGCGGCGGTCGGCCCGGAGGCGGTCAGCCGGGTCACCGGCGTGCCGGTCAGTTCGATGTTCTCCAGCCGGAGCCGTTCCTGCCCGCGCACGTTGGCCACGGCCTGGTCGAGGGCCTGCCCCGTGGGCAGCGGCCAGCACCCGGCCTGCTCGGGCCGCACGGCGCGCCCGGCCACGGTGAGCAGTTCGACCAGGTCGCCGTTGAGGTGGCGGCCGACGACGCGGGTCAGGTCGGCCACCTCGTCCACGGACTCCACCCGGGTCAGCATCAGGGGCCGGGCCTGCTCCAGGTCGCACACGTCCAGCCGCTCACCGGCGGTGGCCACCGCGTGCGCGAGGTGCTCGGAGACCAGCATCGGCCAGTCCTCCCTGGCCCTGCGCCCGGCCTCCCGCCGCAGCCCCGTGAGCTTCACGGCCAGCTCCTCGACGCCCCCGGGGCGGCCGCCACCGGGACCGTCGCCCTGGGGGCCGCCGTCCCGGTAACCACCGCCTCCGAGGCCGTCGTCACTGAAGTAACCGTCTCCGAAAGCCCTGAGCGTCACGGAGGAGCCGTCATGGGCGAACTCGAAGGAATATCCGAGGGACTCCGCGACGAGCGACAGCAGCGAGTCGAGATCGACGTCCTCAACCGGCCGGCGCGAGGGCTCGCGGTCACGCCTGAACAAGTTCACGCGCCGTGTCCCTTTCTGTCGGATTCGTCCCTCCTACCTTGCCTGCTCCTCATTCCCCCTCAGGTCAGCTAGGGAGCACGATTCGGTATCGATAACACCAAGTGCTCCCAGCCACAGGCTCATCTGTGGCGACCCGTGACCCACCGGCAACCCGGCCACCACGGGCACCCCGAGCGCCCCCAGCCGGTCTTCCAGCACAGGGTACGGATCCCCGCATCCCACCCACGAACCGAGCGCGATCCCCCGCACTCCGTCGAACACCCCCGCCTGCAGGAGCTGGGTGAGCATCCGGTCGATCCGGTACGGCTCCTCCCCGACGTCCTCCAGGAACGCGATCCGCTCCGAGAACGACGGCTGCCACCGGGTGCCGCACATCGAGGCCAGCAGCGACAGGTTACCGCCGCTCACCACCCCCTCGGCCCGCCCGGGCGCCAGCACCCGGTCCCCGTGAACAGGGGGAACGACATCGAACAGGGCCCGGCGCAGGCTCTCCCACGTACGCGGCTCCGGCCCCTCCTCATCACCCGCGACGACGTCGCAGGCCGCCATCGGCCCGTGCAGCGTCGGCACGCCCAGCTCGATCGCGAACGCGTTGTGCAGCGCCGTGATGTCGCTAGACCCGAGCAGCACCTTGGGCCCGGCCGCCCGCATGGCGTCCCAGTCGAGCAGGCCGAGCAGGCGGCCCGCGCCGTAGCCGCCCCGGCAGCAGAACACCGCGGAGACGGCCGGGTCGCACCAGGCGGCCTGCAGGTCGGCGGCGCGGGCGGCGTCGTCGCCTGCCAGGTAGTCCAGGCTCTGGCGGTCGAGCGCGTGCGCGCCCACCACCACCTTCAGCCCGAGCCCCTCCAGGCGCTCCACACCCCGTCCGAGCAGGACGGCGCTGGGCGGGCCCGAGGGCGAGACGATGGCGACGGTGTCACCTTGCTGCATCGATCAGCTCCTTGACGAGCGCGGGCAGTGCCTGGCCGATGGGCTCGTTGATCACCCGATCGGCGAAGGAGTCATAGGGCGTGGGCTCGGCGTTCACGATCACGAGCTGCGCACCGGCGTCGAGCGCCTCGCCGCACAGGCCGGCGGCGGGGTGCACGGTCAGCGAGCTGCCCACCGCGACGAACACGTCGCACGAGCGGGCGGCGTCCAGCGCCGCGCCCAGCACCTCGGACTTGAGCGCCTGCCCGAAGGAGATCGTGTTCGACTTCTGGATTCCGCCGCAGCGCGGGCAGGGCGGGTCGTCCTCGCCCGCGCTCACGCGGGCGAGCACCTCGGGCATGGGCGTGATCAGGTCGCAGGAGACGCACTCGGCGCGGCGGATGGTGCCGTGCAGCTCGATGACCTTCTCGGGGGCCGATCCGGCGAGCTGGTGCAGTTCGTCGATGTTCTGCGTGATGAGGGCGCGCCGCAGCCCGGCGTGCTCCAGGTCGACCAGCGAGCGGTGCGCGCCGTTCGGCTCGGCGCCGAAGGCCGGGTGAGTGAGCCTGGCCTGCCACGACGCGCGCCTGACGTCGGGGTCGGCGAGGTAGCGGTCGATCGTGGCGTTGACCGCGGCCTGCGGGTTCTTCGTCCAGACGCCCTGGGGCCCGCGATAGTCGGGAATCCCGGAATCGGTGGAGATGCCCGCTCCGGTGAGCACAGACACCGACGTTGGCTCATTCACCTGGCAAACGGTGTCACACTTACCTCTCGTATGCGACTTCCGCCCCACATCCTCGTGGTCAACGGCATCAAGGTCCGCCGGCCTGTCTTCCTGGTCGGAGCGCCGCATTCCGGCGCGGACCTGCTCGCCCGCGCCCTCAAACGCTCCCCTGGCTTCCACGTGACGATGGGCCGCTCGAGCGTGGCCCACGTGGTCTACGCCTTCGCCCGCAAGCCGTCCATCGCCGCCACCTCCGGCGCCGTACGCGTGATGCGCGACGCCCTGGCCGAGTCGTGGCAGGTGCTGCCCCGCTCGTGCGGCGATTGCGCGGAGTCGTGCCGGGAGGCCGGCGGCGTCACGGGGACCGGCCCCTGCGTGTCCGCGAGCGAGGTCACCCGCTTCGGCGACGGCAGCCCCGACCTCCTGTACAGCGTGCCGGTGCTGCTCCAGGCGTTCCCCGACGCCCGTTTCGTCCAGCTCATCCGCGACGGCAGGGACGCGGTGGCCGGGATGCTGGGCGACCCGGCGTGCCTGGCCTGGTTCAAGCCGGCGATGTCGTCGGAGACGAGCGATTTCCCGAACCCGTTCCTGGGCGTCAACAAGGACGAGCACCTGGAGCGCTGGAAGAGCATGCCGGCGGCGGGCAAGAGCGCGTTGCGCTGGCGCAGCGCCGTACGGCTGAGCGCCGAGCTGCGCCGCACGCTGCCCGATCCGCAACTCCTGACGCTGCGCTACGAGGACCTGATCCAGAAGCCGCCGCAGTCGGTGGCCAGGCTGTCGGAGTTCCTGGAGACGCGGGTGTCAAAGGTCGTCCTGTACGACACCGCGGTCCCCAAGGTCGGCGCCTGGCGCACCCGCCTGCGCCAGACCGATGTGGAGCTGGTGGAGAAGGTGGCCAGGGAGGAGCTCAGGCGGCTGGGCTACCTGAAGAGCTGAACTGCGTGCGGTAGAGCTCGGCGTAGATCCCGCCGAGCGCCAGCAGCTCCTCGTGCCCGCCGCGCTCGGCGATGCGCCCGTCGTGCACGACGAGGATCTCGTCGGCCTCCCTGATCGTCGAGAGCCGGTGCGCGATGACCAGCGACGTGCGCCCCTGCAGCGCGGTCTTCAGCGCCACCTGCACCGCCGCCTCGGACTCGGAGTCGAGGTGCGCGGTGGCCTCGTCGAGCACGACCACGCGCGGCGCCTTGAGCAGCAGCCTGGCCAGCGCCAGCCGCTGCTTCTCACCGCCGGACAGCCGGTAGCCGCGGTCGCCGACCACGGTGTCCAGCCCGTCGGGCAGGCCCTCGATGAGGTCGCCGATCTGCGCGGCCCTGAGCGCCTCCCAGATCTCCTCGTCGCTCGCCTCGGGCCTGGCGTAACGCAGGTTGGCGCCGATCGTGTCGTGGTAGAGGTGCGCGTCCTGCATGACCACGCCGACGGTGTCGCGCAGCGAGCCGAGCGTGGCGTCGCGCACGTCGAGCCCGTTGATCCGCACGGCGCCCTCGTTGACGTCGTAGAGCCGCGACACCAGCGAGGTCATCGTGGTCTTGCCGGCCCCGCTGTGGCCCACGAGGGCGATGAGCTGGCCTGGCTCGGCCGTGAAGGACACGCCCTTGAGCACCGGCTGGGACGGCCCGGTGTCCTGCCTGGCCACCGACTCCAGTGAGGCCAGGGAGACCTCCTCGGCGGCCGGGTAGCGGAAGCGCACGTCGTCGAACTCGATCGTCACCGGGCCCTCCGGCACCGGCACGGCGTCCGGCTTCTGGGCCACCATGGGCTTGAGGTCGAGGATCTCGAAGACGCGGTCGAAGCTGACGAGCGCGGTCATCACGTCCACGTGCACGTTGGACAGGGACGTGAGCGGGCCGTAGAGGCGCATCAGGAGGGCGGCCAGGGCCACCAGCGTGCCGAGCTCGAAGACGCCGGAGACGGACAGGACGCCGCCGATGCCGTAGACGAGGGCGGTGGCCAGCGCCGCGACCAGGCCGAGCGCGACCCGGAAGACGGTGCCGTACATGCCGACCGTCACGCCCACGTCGCGCACCCTGGCCGCGCGGCTGCCGAAGACCTCGGCGTCGTCCTCTGGACGGCCGTAGAGCTTGGCGACCATCGCGCCGGCCACGTTGAAGCGCTCGGTGGTGACCGAGCTCATCTCGGCGTCGAGCTGCATCTGCTCGCGGGTCAGCGCCGACATGCGGCGGCCGACGAACTTGGCGGGCACGATGAAGATCGGCAGCAGCACCAGCGCGACCAGCGTCACCTGCCACGACAGTGCCAGCATCGCGCCCAGCACCAGGATCAGGCTGACCACGTTGGACACGACCGAGGACAGGGTGCTGGTCAGGGCGCGCTGGGCGCCGATCACGTCGGTGTTGAGCCTGCTGACCAGCGCGCCGGTCTGGGCGCGCATGAAGAACGCGACCGGCATGCGCTGCACGTGGTCGAACACCTCGGTGCGCAGGTCGTAGATCAGGCCCTCGCCGATGCGGGAGGAGAACCACCGCTGCACCAGCGTCAGCCCGGCGTCCACCAGCGCGAGCACGGCGATCGCCACGGCCAGCCCCACGACCACGCTCGGCCGCTTGGGCAGGATGCCGTCGTCGATGATCGCCTTCATCAGCAGCGGGTTGGCGATCACGATCACCGCCCCGGCCACGACGAGCGCCAGGAACGCCGTGATCGGCCGTGTGTACGGCCTGGCGTAGCGCGCGATGCGCCGCACCGTGCCCGGCCGCAGCCGCTGCTTGGTCACCGAGCCGTCACGCCGCAGGGACGTCATCATGCCGGGGCCGAAGCCCCCACCCATCATCGCCATCCGGGGGATCCCCTCTCCTCCGCCGAGACAGCGCCGCCGGGCCACACGGGATTCCCGTCTCAGCTCACCGCGTAACCGGCGTGTTCCCCGCCCCTCAGAGCGGCCCTGAGCGTTCGTTGCGGCCCGCCGCCGTCCCCGAGGTGCCCCGCGGGCTACACAGAGCCTCAGGGCGCGGACGGAGCCGTACGGGCCCACGTCAGCCATGAGGCCCCTGAGCCGTGAGTCAGCCGAAGAGCGCCTTGATGCGAGCCGCCTGCTCCCTCCCCTCAGCCAGGCTCTGTTCCTCCAGGGTGCGGCCACCCGCTCCCTGGAGGAGCCGTTTGGTCGCGGCAGCCGCGTCACGATGGGTCGACAGCAGCTGCGCGACCTTCTCCTGTACCGCTTGCTCCAGGTCGCCCCCGGCGACCACTCTCTCCGCGAGGCCGATGCGCATGGCCTCGTCGGCGTGCACGGTCCTGGCGGTCAGGCAGATGTCGATCGCCTTGGCCAGGCCGACCAGCTCGACCAGGGGCTTGGTTCCCGTCAGATCAGGCACCAGGCCCAGTGCGGGCTCTTTCATGCAGAACGAAACATCTTCGGCCACGATCCGCAGGTCGCAGGCGAGCGCGAGCTGAAATCCCGCGCCGATCGCGTGGCCCTGCACTGCGGCGATGGAGACGATCTCCGGGCGGCGCAACCACAGGAAACCCGCCTGGGCCTGTCTGATGCGCTGCTCGAAGCCGGCGTCGTCGCTCTTGGCCGCCGAACTGAACGAGCCCTGTCCGGGCACCCCCTCAGCTGTGAACATTCGCAGGTCGATACCTGCCGAGAAGGACGGTCCCTCACCTTTCACGACGACTACGCGCACCTGCTCGGGCAGGTTCTCGCCGATGCGAGCCAGTTCGGACCATGTCGCGAACGTCTGTGCGTTGCGCTTTTCCGGCCGATCCAGCGCGATCGTCGCTATCTCACCGTCCACCTCGAAGCGGACTCCGCTCCCCGCGGAGGCAGAGTCTTCGTCCGTATACCCCCCGCGCTGTTGCGCCTGCGCTTCCGCCATCGCCCGCTCCCTCGTCCGGAATGCTGACCGTCGCGCCCGAGCCTACAGAACAACGTTCTGGCTCGGGCGCGACGGCGGCTGACTAGGGACGGGCGGCTGCGGTCGCACGTTCCGAGGCGGCCGTCAGCGCTTGGACTTGCCTCGAGTCGCCCCGCCGCGCCCGCGCAGAGTCACACCGGACTCGCTGAGGATGCGGTGGATGAACCCGTAAGACCGACCGGTTGAAGCGGCCAGCGCGCGGATGCTTTCGCCCGCGGCGTAGCGCTTCTTGAGATCGCCGGCCAGTTTTTCCCGGTCGGCCCCGGTGACCCGGGTGCCCTTCTTCAGTGTCTCGGCCACGAGTACCTCCTGTAGTGCCGGACTTCCGCAGCGTTACTCCGCCATGATCAGTCATTTCAGCGGGATCGGCTACCTACTCCACGGGAAAAGATCCGTACCCACTCAAATTAAGATCAGGCAAGTGCCACAAGATCGGAAAATTCGTCGCTCCATGCGTCTTCAGTTCCGTCCGGTAGCAAGATCACCCTATCCGGTGACAGGGCGTCAACGGCACCCTCGTCATGGGTGACTAGGACGATTGCTCCTGAATACGACCTCAGAGCATTGAGAACCTGCTCGCGGCTGACCGGATCGAGGTTGTTCGTGGGCTCGTCGAGAAGCAGCACATTGGCACTCGAGAGCACCAGGATCGCTAGTGCGAGACGCGTCTTCTCGCCGCCGGACAGGACCCCGGCGGGCTTGTCGACGTCGTCACCCGTGAACAGGAACGAACCCAGCACCTTGCGCAACTCGGTGTCGGTGAACTCGCCGCCCGCAGATCGCATATTCTCCAGCAGCGTCCGCCCGCTGTCGAGAGTCTCGTGCTCCTGGGCGTAATAACCGACCTTGAGGCCGTGTCCCGGTTTGATCGCACCCGTGTCGGGCGTCTCGATGCTCCCCAGCAGCCGCAGCAGCGTGGTCTTGCCCGCGCCGTTCAGCCCCAGGATGACGACCCTGTGACCTCGGTCGATGGCCACGTCGACGTCGGTGAAGACCTCAAGGGAGCCGTAGGACTTCGACAGGCCCTCGGCCATGAGCGGGGTGCGCCCGCACGGCAGCGGCTCGGGGAAGCGCAGCCGCGCCACCTTGTCGCTCTGGCGCTCTTCCTCGGTGCCCGACAACAACCGGTGGGCGCGGCGCATCATGTCCTGGGCGGCCTTGGCCTTGGTCGCCTTGGCCCGCATCTTGTCGGCCTGCGCCAGCAGGGCTCCGGCCTGTTTCTCGGCGTTGGCCCGCTCGCGCTTCCTGCGCTTCTCGTCGGTCTCCCGCTGGGCCAGGTAGGCCTTCCAGCCGACGTTGTAGTGGTCGACGGCCGAGCGGTTGGCGTCCAGGTGCAGGACCTTGTTGACCGTGGCTTCAAGAAGACCGACGTCGTGGCTGATGATCACCAAGCCACCTTGATGACTGCGCAAAAAATCGCGAAGCCAGCCGATTGAGTCCGCATCTAGGTGGTTTGTCGGCTCGTCAAGAAGGAGAGTTTCCGCTCCGCTGAAAAGAATTCGCGCCAATTCCACCCGCCTCCGCTGGCCCCCGGAAAGCGTTTGCAAGGGCTGTCCCAGCACCCTGTCGGGCAGGCCGAGGCTGGAGGCGATGGAGGCGGCCTCCGACTCGGCCGCGTAACCGCCCAGCACATGCATTTGATCTTCAAGCCGCCCGTAGCGCCTGACGGCCTTCTCCCGGGTGCGGTCGTCGGCCGACGACATGCCCAGCTCCGCCTCCCGCAGCTTGCGGATGACCTCGTCGAGCCCGCGCGCGGACAGGATGCGGTCGCGGGCCAGCACCTCCAGGTCGCCGGTGCGCGGGTCCTGCGGCAGGTAGCCCACGTTGCCGGTGGTGGTGACGGTGCCCGCGGCGGGCAGACCCTCGCCGGCCAGCACCTTCGTCAGGGTCGTCTTCCCGGCGCCGTTGCGGCCGACGAGCCCGATCTTGTCGCCGGGATTGACCCGGAAGGAGGCTTTCTCAATGAGCAGGCGCGCGCCCGCGCGCAGCTCGATATCATTAGCGATGATCATGGTGACCGGACACTCCCGAGCTAGGAAATGAGGATTGGGCGTGCGACGCCGGTCAATCGGGAGTATGCATACACCTCAGTGTAGGGCTCCCTGTGGGAGCCCCACCTATCCGATCATCACTCAATCAGGTGCTTGCCGATCAGCACCAGGTTGTGTATGGCGGCCAGCCCGTACTGCGCGGCGCTGTTGGTGCTGACGAAGGGCGCCTCGCGCACCGGATGCGGCACCTCGGGGCCGTCCACCAGGGTCAGCTCCCAGTTCTCCTGGTGTTGCAGCGGGTTGCGGTTGAGCTGGTCGCCCTCGCCCAGGCGGAACTTGCGCCAGGCCCAGGCCGCCAGGTCGGCGTCGCCGGTGCGCGCCGCCGCGTACGCCGTGAGCCGGCTGTGCGCCTGGATCAGCGAGATCCCGCTCAGCCGCTGCCCCACCGCGGCCTCCTGCTCCTCGGGGGTGGCGAGGTAGAGCCGGCAGTACTCCAGCCACGCCTCCTCGAAGCCGGGCACCTCCAGGTCGAGCCCGATCAGCTCGGCGCACATCTCCGGCAGGCCGAACAACGACGACAGGTGCGAGATGGAGATCTTGTCGCGGGAGATGTCGAACCGCCCGGTCTCCAGGTCCATCCGGCCCTCGCCGGACAGGAACCGTCGTGGCATCGCGCCGATGTCGGCCATCGTGCCCAGCAGCCGGTCCCTGGCCCGCTCGTCCCCGTGCCGCTCCCACCGGGTCAGCCAGGCCGCCGCCAGCGAGCCCCAGTCGGTGCCGAGGCCGACCGACAGGGCCGCGGGATCGGGGGTGTAGACGTCCTCGCGCACCTTGCGCTGGGGGTCGATCGCCAGGAACGTCTCCTCGGGGACGCTGAGCTCGTCCATGAGGTCGCCGGTGCGCTCGTCGGCCGTCAGGTAGTAGTAGAAGCGCCGGTAGGCGGCGTTGGAGATGCGCAGCTGCTTGCAGCTGCAGCCCCAGTGCTGCACGTTGTGCCGGCTGCCCAGGCCCTTCCACCTGCCGAGGTGATAGACGTCCACCTCGCCGGTGTGGCGGCTCATGGCCTCGGCGAAGCGGAAGACCTCGGCCCGGCCCGTGCGCAGATACTGCAGCCAGAGCCACAGGTCGGGTGACAGCTCCGAGTTGTCCCAGGCGTAGCCGCCGATGTCGTAGCGCCAGGTGTGGCGGTCGCGGTCGTAGGTGTGCATGACGTCGCCGTAGTCCCAGAACCCGTACCAGCGGCGTTGCTCGCGCTCGCGGGTGTAGAGGTCGAACAGGAAGTCCAGGCGGTCCTCGATCTTGGCGTGCGCGGGCGTGGAGCGGTCGGGCAGGCCCCACACGCCGAACACGCCCGCCTCGCGCACCCGCTCGGGGCTCGCGGTGAGCAGCCCAGGCTCGTTCATGGCGGCGGCGTGCGCCGCCAGCTCGTGCGCCGCGGGGGTGGCGTCGTGGAAGCGCAGGCTCAGCTCGTGCGTACGCGCGATGCCCCGCGGGTCGCCGAAGCCCGGCTCGTAGTCCTCGTACGTGATCTCCAGGCCCTCGAGCTGCTCGGCGAAGGTGTCCTGGCCCATGCCGTCGTGGTAGAAGCGCAGGTCCATGGCCGGCGCGGACGGCGACCACAACCAGACGGTGGCGGTGGCGACGTCGGTGGCCGCGTTCCTGACGTCGAGGCGGGCGGGGTGCAGGCGCCAGAAGTCGCGCAGCCCGAAGCCGAGGCCGCCGCTGACGCCGCCGACGTAGCCGTACCCGGCGGAGCGGGCGCCGGCCGGGATCGTCACCCAGGAGTGGCCCTCCTTCGTGCGCTTGCGCAGCGTGTAGCCGTCGGCGGAGGTCTGGTCGAGGGTGTAGTCGCCCCACGTGGGGATGAGGTGCAGCCGGCTCGCCACCTCGGGGTCCAGCTCGCCGGCCGGGCGGCCCTCGACCTGGGCGCGGCGCGCGGCCTCGCCGGGGTCGCGGCGCAGGCCGGTCAGCCCGCGTACGGCCTCGGTGAGGAAACCCTCGCTCCCGGCCAGCCGCACGTGCCGGTCGTGTGGTTCGTCGCGCATGACCACGTCGGCGCGCAGCCCGAGCCCGGCCAGGAAGTCGCGCTCGGGGTCGCCGTCCCAGACGAACGTGTGCATGACGCGCACGTGCTCGGCGCCGGCGTAGAAGTACAGGCGCACGGTGAACGGCAGCCAGTCGCCGTGCCGGCCCTCCAGCCGCACGACGGCGCGCAGGGGGCCGTCCTGCTCCACCGTGACGTTCTCGACGACGCCCGCGGCCTGCTCCCTGACCACGGGACCGGCCTCGTCGGGGGTGGGCTCCCCCTGGCGCAGGCTGACCAGGCGCACGTCCCTGGCGATCTCGCGGCTCCCGCGCGAGATCGAGCGGGCCAGCGCGCCGCCGCCGATCGTCCAGGTGACGACGCCGGTGCCGACGATCAGGTCGCGGCCCTTCCTGGTCACGGTGACGGCGGCTGCGGGGGCTCCGGGCTCTTCACCGGGCTCCAGCCGGTACGCCGCAGAGTCCGGCCGCGCGCCGATGGCGTGGGCCGACCACTTGACCGAGCCGTCGGGCCAGGTCGCGGTCACCCAGCTCTGCACGGGCACCTCGCGCCCTTCGGCGTCGGCCAGCGCGAAGGGCGTGCCGCGCCCGACCGCGCCGCGCGGCCAGGGAACCCCCCAGGTCACCCCTTGGTCTCCCGGTCGGTCCAGCCAGCGCAGCTCGGTCATGGAATCTCCTTCGAGGGTGGTGCGAGTCACTCCTTGACGCCTCCGATGAGCACGCCCTTGGCGAAGTGCTTCTGCAGGAAGGGGTAGAAGAACAGGATCGGCAGCGTCGCGATCACGATGACGGCGAACTTCAGGCCCTGCTCCGGCGGGATCCAGGTGCGGTCCATCTGCGCCAGGGCGTTCGCGGCGTCGGTATTGGTGAGCTGGCGGACGAGGATCTGCAGCGTCCACTTGCTCGGATCGCTGATGTACAGCAGCGGCGACATGTAGTCGTTCCAGATCGCCACCGCGTAGAACAGCGAGAACGTCGCGATGATCGGCTTGGACAGCGGCAGGACGATCTTGAAGAAGACGCCCATCTCGTTGCAGCCGTCGATCCGCGCCGCCTCCTCCAGGGCCTGCGGCAGCTCCTGGAAGAAGCTCTTGACAATGATCAGGTAGAACGGGTTGATCGCCAGCGGCAGGATCAGCGCCCAGTAGCTGTCGAGCAGCCCCATGTCGCGCACCACCAGGTAGGTGGGGATCATGCCGCCGGAGAAGACCATCGTGAAGATGACCAGGTTCAGGACCAGGATGCGGCCCGGCAGATACCGCTTGGCCAGCGGGTAGGCCATGGTGAACGTCAGCAGCACCTGCACCACCATGCCCACCGCGGTCACGATCACGGTCGTGAGCAGGGCGCGGACGAAGGTGGGGGTGGCGAAGATGTACGCGTACGACTCGGTGACGATCTTCTCCGGCCACAGGAAGAAGGGCCTGGAGGCGATCTCCGGCTCACCGGCGAACGACGCGGCCAGCACGTACACCAGCGGCAGGACCGTGATCAGCGCCAGGCCGAGGAGCACGGCGATGTTGAGCGAGTCGAACACGCGACTGCCGAGCGAGCTGTTGTTGTCGACCGTGAGCTTCTTGGGCTCGGTCTCGGTCATGGTGGTCATGTCCGGCCTCCTCAGAACAGTCCCCGCTGGCCCATACGCTTGGCCAGCCAGTTGGAGCCGAAGATCAGGATGACGCCGACGACGCCCTTGAACAGGCCGACGGCGGTGGAGTAGCTGTAGGAGGCGTTCTGGATGCCGGCGTAGAAGACGTAGGTGTCGAACACGTTCGCCACGTCGCGGTTCAGCGAAGTGGTCATCAGCCAGATCTGCTCGAAGCCGGTGTCCAGCAGGTTGCCGGAGGCGAGGATCGCCATGACGACGACCGTCGGGCGGATGGCGGGCAGCGTGACGTGCCAGAGCTGGCGGAAACGGCCGGCGCCGTCCATGCGGGCGGCCTCGTACAGGTTGGGGTCCACGCCGGCCAGGGCGGCCAGGTAGATGATCGTGCCCCAGCCCGTCATCTTCCAGAGCTGCTGGAGGACGATCAGCGGCCGGAACCACTCCTCCTGCGCCATGTAGTCGATCTTCGCGGTGTCGTGCAGGAAGTCGCGGATCCAGCCGGACAACACGCCGAAATCGGCCGCGAACAGCACGTACGTCAGCGACGCGACGATCGTCCAGGACAGGAAGTGCGGGATGTAGATGAGGGACTGGATCGAGCGCTTGAGAATGTTGAGCCGCAGCTCGTTCAGCAGCAGCGCGACGACGATCGGCGCGGGGAAGACGATGAAGATGTGCAGCAGCGCCAACACGAGCGTGTTGAACATCAGCAGGCCGAAGTCGCCGCCGGCGAAGAGGGCTTCGAAGTGCTTGAGGCCGACCCAGGGGCTGCCCGAGTAGCCGAGGAACGGCAGGAAGTCCTGGAAGGCGATGGTCACGCCGTACATCGGCAGGTACTTGAAGATCACGAAGTAGGCGAGGCCCGGCAGGAGCATCAGGTAGAGCCAGCGGTAACGCAGGATCGCGGTGCCCAGCGGCACCTTCTCCGCCTTGCGCCTCTTCGCCTTGGACGCCGCCTTCGCGGGAGGCGTCGCCAGGTCGGTGGCCACAGCGGCCTCCTTTCATATGAGGGGCCCGGAAAATGCCCGGGCCCCTCAGGCGGGTCGTGAGGTGACTACTTGGGGAGCTTCGCGAGCCCCTCGTTGATCTCGGTGATCACCTGGTCACCGCCGCTGGTGTGCCAGCGCTGGATCTCGGCCTTGAGCCCCGCTTCGTCGATCGCGCCCGACAGGTACTTGACCCGGGCGTCGGCGACGATCTTGTCGATCTGCGCGCCCTTCTCGATCTGCGTGTTCGAGATCACGGGCAGCGCCACGTTGTGCACGGCCGTCTTGAGGTCCTCCGCCACCAGCTTCTTCTGCAGGTCGAGGATGTCCCGGTACGCCTGGCCGGACGGGACGCGCTGGTAGGCGATGCCGCCGGTGTCCACGCTGCCCTTGGTGCTGAGCTGGATGAAGGCGTCGTCCGCGTTGTCCTGGATGGTCTTGACCGCGGGGTCGTCCTCGTTGATCAGCGCGGCGGTGTCGCCGTTCTCGACCTTGTAGTTGCGGCCCTCGATGCCGTTCGTGACCAGGTTCTGACCGTCCTTGGTGGCCAGCTTGTCCAGCGTCTTCAGCACGTTGTCCAGCTCGGCGTCGGTTCGCACGCTCTGCTTGGAGATGGCCAGGGAGTCGGCGTAACCCGTGAACGGGTAGGAGTGCTTCTCGGTGTCGGACTTCGCCATGTTGCCGACCATGGTGACCTTGTCGCCGTAGTCCTTGTCACCGTTCTCCCTGAACAGGTCGAAGAGCTGGCGGGAGCGGATGTTCACGTCGATGATCATGCCGCCCCTGCCGTGGAAGAACGGGTCGTTCCACTTGGCGGAGTCGAGGGTGGCGAAGTCGGGGTTGACCAGGCCCTCGTCGACCATCTTCTTCAGCCAATTGTTGGCCTCGAGGAACTCGGGTGTGTCGAACCCGGGCACGACCTTCCCGCCGCGCTCGCCCCAGCCGGTCGGGGCGCCGAACCAGGTCTCGATCACGTCGTACGGGCTGGCGCTGGCGTAGTCGCCGGGCCACTTCGGGATGATGAGGCCGTAGGTGTCCTTCTTGCCGTTGCCGTCGGGGTCCTTCTCGGTGAACGCCTTGGCGACCTGGTAGAAGTCCTCGATCGTCTTCGGCTCCTCGAGACCGACCTTCTTCAGCCAGTCCTTGCGGATCACGACCGCCGAGCGCAGCAGGGGCCGCATCCGGTAGAGGCCGTAGGTCTTGCCGTTGATGGAGGCGTTGAGCGCGGACTGCGCGTTCGCCGGCTTGAGGTTCGGATACTTGTCCAGCTTGTCGGTCAAGTCCCAGAACGCCCCCGCCTGCGCGGCCTTGACGAACGCCGGAAGGTGCGGATCCACCACGATGACCTGCGGAATGTTGTCCGAGGCCAGGGTGACGTTCAGCTTCTCGGTGTACTCGGCGTTGGGGACCCAGGTGACCTTGATCTTCTTGCCGAGGTACTTCTCGACGGCCTGCTGCAACTCGCCGGTCGGCTCGGGGGCCGTGCCGAACAGCTTCGACATGAAGGTGATCGTGTTCGGGTCGGACTGAGACGCGTCGCCACCGCCAGAACAGGCCGAGGCGGTGAGAGCAGCCGTTAGCGTTAACACACCGGCAAGGAGGCGCCGGCGACGCGATGCGCTCATGAGTTCCCTTTCGAAAGCAGGCGCGCCTCGTTCTCCTGGAAGAAGCGCAGGCAGAGCCACGTGTTGAGATAGATCCACGCGCCGAAGCTGATCATCGGCGCCAGGATGGGCGCCACCGAGGTCGCGAAGGCGATGGCTGAGAGCGCTAGCAGCAACAGCACGGACGAGGCCGGGCGCAGCAGCGCTAGCTGGGCCGCCTTGGGCCAGTAGGCCCGCAGCGGCAGGTCGTAGTGCACGTAGAGCGGTCCTACGTGCGCCCCCACACCCGCCAGTGCGATCAGCGCCACGAAGGTCGCGATCCGCGGTGCCCCCATGCCGGGCCCCAGAGCGGAGAAGTAGAGGTAGTTGCCGATCAGCACGATGGCGGCCAGCGCCCCCGGCAGGACCAGCAACGAGGCCCGGACGAACTCCCGTCGGTAGACGGCCCAGAATTCGGCCCAAGCCTGAAACGATTCATTCCGGGCATGCCTCCGCGCCAGGGTGTAGGCGGCAACGGTGGCGGGCCCGAGCCCGAGAATCACGCCTCCCGCGAGGGTGAAAACGAGCCACATCACGTTCAGCTGCACCGCCCATATGAGCTCTGAGCAGGCAGCTTGAAACCTTATCGACATGGAGGGGTGGTTCATCCGGCACCACCTTTCGTGGCATGTGCACGGACAGCGGGGTGGAAGTGTTGCACCGTGGTTCCTGCCTAGTTACAAGCGAGTGAACGGCGGTTGGTGCGAAATTAGTGTTGAATCGACTCAAAGTCAATGACGAGATACGCGGAGATTTGCGTACTCTCCGATCAGCGGAGCCATCTGTCTGAACCCGATCTTGCCTCCGGCCAGGGGGGAACCGCCGATCGAGCCGTCGTCCTCCCAGCGGAACGAGACCAAATCGTTGATTGAGAAGCTCACCGCTCCCCCCTTGACCTCCACCCGCACCGTGTAGGGCCCGTCCGCGTCCATCACCCCCGGCAGCGGATCCGCACCCTGCGCGACCAGGTGAAACCCGTGGCTCTTACGCAGGTTGCAGGTGTGCAGGGCCCGCTCGGAGGCCCACATGCGGCGGAAGTAGGACACGTGGTAGGCGTCGATGTCGCCGTGGTGATACTGCTCGTACGGCCCGGTGCGCGGTGGCGTATCGAACAGATCTTCACCGTTCCTTCCCCTGGCGTGGAAGAACATGATCGCCAGCCCCGGCTCCCGGATCGGCCAGAACTCCCACTCGATCCGCACCTCTGCCGGAAACTCCTCCGGGCACCACAACACCAGGTTGGCCGCCTGCCCGTCGGAGGCCGGTCTCCGGCTCTCCAACCTCAGCCTCCCTTGGGGGAACGACGTGGCCCCGTCCCCTTCCATCCGGAATCCGGCCAGGTCATCGGGGGTGGACAGGGGGTTGTGGTAAATCTCGCTCACGGGACTCCTTCGGGGACGCAGTTGTTCGTCATCTCTCCGCCACGGGCCGGACCTTCTGATGCACGGGGCCCGCCATTGCATCGCACCTCGGGACCGGCATGCACACGCCACCACCTGCGGTGCGGGCGCGGTGCACACACCCGCAAGCCCAGCTCACGCCGCCGCCCACGCTGGCGCGCCGCGTCGGCGAGAAGGTGAACGGAGGGGCCCGGCGCAACGCGCACGGCCACCAGCACACCGACCACCACCAGCACAGGAACAGCCGCACACCGACCACCACCGGCGCAGGAACCGCCGTACGCCGACCGGCGCAGGAACCGCCGTACGCCGACCGGCGCAGAGCCCGCCGCACAGCGGCCACCACCGCACGCCGACCACCGCTGGCGCGGAACCGGCCGCGCAGCGACCAGCACGTCGATCGATACCGGCGGCAAGAGCTGCCAGACGTTCACATGCACGCACCCGTCAGCCGAGCCGGCCCCAAGAGAAAGAGCAGCTCACCCTTCCCGGCGCAACGCGCTCGACTCTCGAATCACCAGGTCAGGCTGGAAGATGACCTGGCGATGCCGATGTTGTTCAGGCTCGGCCACCTCCTCCAGCAACAAATCGATGGCCGTCCGGCCCAGCAGTTCCCGAGGTTGCCGGACGGAGGACAGCGGCACGGCGGCAGCGGCGGCGAAGTCGATGTCGTCGTACCCGATGATGGCCAGGTCCTGCGGGACCCGGAGCCCGTGGGAGGCCATCGCCTGTAAAAAGCCCAGCGCCATCATGTCGTTGGCGCAGAAGGCGGCGGTGGGCCGTTCGTCGGCGGGCAGGGCCGCGACCCGCTCCCCGATCGCCCGTCCCTCGGCCACTGTGAGCGTGGAGGCGGTGCAGGTGAGCAGTTCGACGGCGCCGTCGGCGGCGGCGCTGGTCACGCCGGCGTGCCGGTCGGCCACCTGTTTGATGGACGGCGGCCCGCCGACGAACATGATGCGCCGGTGCCCGCGTTCGATGAGGTGAGCGCCGGCGATCTGCCCGCCGAGCCGGTCGTCCACGGCCACCGAGCACTGCAGCCCGGTCGCCGGGCTGTCGACCAGCACCACGGGGGTGCCCCGGGCGGTCAGTTCCTCCAGCCAGGGGGTGTCCATCTCGACTGGGGTGATCAGTATTCCCATCACCCGCTGCTGTTCGAGCTGGTCGAGGTGGCGGCGCTCGCGGCCGGGGTCGCCGGCGCTGTTGCAGAGCACCACCATCGTGTCGTGATCGTCGGCCACCGCTTCGGCGCCCTGGGCCACGTCCACGAAGAACGGGTTGGACACGTCGAGCACGACTAGCCCGACCGTACGACTACGGCCCATCCGCAGGTGGCGGGCCACCTCGTTGCGGACGAACCCGAGTTTCTTGATCGCTTCGAAGACGCGTTCGCGTGTGGCGGGGGACACGATCTCGGGGCGGTTGAGCACATTGCTCACCGTGCCCACTGAGACGCGCGCCAGCTGCGCGACCTCCTTGATGCTCCTGGTCGCCATCGATCCTCACGAGGCCGTGCTGCTGAATGTGCGGAATCCGCCGCTCGTGGCGCTCGCGAAGGAGCACCGTGAAGCGCAGGAAACGCTACGTACGGCGCACCGCAGAACGCGGTGCACCGTGAACTCGGCTCATCATAGCGGCATTCAAGATTCTTTTGAATCGTCTCAACGACTCGACTCGGTGACCGTGGCGGCGCCGGACTTCATGCCGTCGAGCATCAGGCGCAGGTAGCGCCGCGGATCGGCGGCCACAGGCGCGGGCAGGGAGTCGGGGTGGCAGGTGAAGACGTTCAACAGGTGGATGAGGTCCTCGACACCGACGTCGGGGCGCATCGAGCCCTCGGCCTGCGCACGGCGTACGAGCTCGTCGAACTGCCCCACCCACCGCTCGCGCACCCGCGCGAACTCGGTCCTGTCCACGATCACCTCGTCCGGCAGCACGGCCAGCGCGGTGGACAGCGCCGTGCGGCCCGGCTCGGCGGCCCAGGAGATGAAGTCCCAGATCGCGCCCCAGGCGTCGGCGGTGCTGCCGCACGCCGTGTCGAGCGCCTCCGCCATCGTGTGGATGTAGTGGTCGCCGACGGCCGCGATCAGGGCGTCGCGGTCGGGGAAGCGGCGGTAGAGCGTGCCGACGCCGACGCCGGCGCGCTTGGCGATGGCCTCCATGGGGGCGTTGACGCCGCGCTCGGCGACGACCTCCGCGGCCGCCTCGACGATCTTGCCCAGATTCCGCCTGGCATCCGCGCGCACGTACGACCCCCAAGTGGACGACTCGATTCCGCTTAGTGTACCGTCCCAACAACCGGAATTCGAGATTCCACTTACGGAGGTCCCCGCATGATCGTGGTAACCGGTGCCACCGGCAACATCGGCCGTGCCCTCGCCGGGCGGCTGCGCGGCCACGACGCCCTCGCCGTCGTCCGCCGCCCGGCCGACGACCTGGGCATTCCGTACAAGCTGGCCGATTTCGACCGGCCCGAGACCATCGGCGAGCTGCTCTCGCCTGGCGACAGGCTCTTCCTCAACAGCGGGATCTGGCCCGGCTTCATCGACGCCCACCGCGCCGTCATCGACCTTGCCGCCAAGGCGGGCGTGGCGCAGATCGTCTCGGTGTCGGTACGTGACGCCGCCCCCGGCGCCAAGCTCGGCATGGGCCTGCACGGCGTGGTCGACGCCCACCTGCGGAAGTCGGGCGTGCCCTGGGCGATCCTCCAGCCGAGCGGCTTCATGCAGACCCTGCCGCGCGACTTCAAGGGCGGCACCATGTACGGCTCGTACGGCCCTGCCCCCGTCAACTACATCGACACGCGCGACATCGCCGACGTGGCCGCCACCCTGCTGACCAGCCCGGTCGGCCCGGACCGCGACCACCTCCTCACCGGCCCCGAGTCCCTGTCGCACGAAGGCATCGCCGCGGAGATCGGCAGGGCCCTCGGCCGCCCCGCCCGGTACGTGAACCTGTCCGTCCCGGAAATGGCCGCCCACCTGGAACGCCAGGGCATCCCGCAGGAGTTCGCCGGCGAACTCGCCGAGCTCCAGGCCAGAACCGGCGACGGCGGCTGGGCTGCGACCACGACCGTGGTGAAGGACGTGACGGGCCGCCCGCCGCGCACCTGGCCGACCTTCCTCGCCGACCACACGGACGCCTTCATGCCATGAGACGACCGCGAAGACGCCGTCTCGTGAAACGACCACAAGGAAGGACGCCGCCTCACGAGACGGCCGCGAGAATGCCGCCTTATGAGCCCAGCCTCATGAGCCCAGTCTTATGAGGCTGGGCTCATGAGCCAGTCTTATGAGCCAGGCTTATGAGCCCAGCGAATCGGGATCGACCACGCGGACGCGTACGGCCCTGAACAGGGCGGGCGTCTCACGCAGGACCGCCAGCCGCGGATCGGGCACCACCAGAAACGGCTCCCGCTCCAGCGCCAGCAGAGGCGCCATCCGGCGGTCCGGCCGCAGGGCGTCCACCGCCCTGCGGTCCCCGCCGAGCACCACCGCGTCCAGCTCCCCCAGGTGCGGCGTCAACACCCGCACCGCCGTCTCCATCGCGTCGTCGAACGCCTGGGACGCCTGGTTGCGCCGCCGCCTGGCGAAGCGCTGCTGCGACCACCCGCCCGCCGCCGTACGCCCCTGCACCAGCCGCGACCCCACCTTGGACGCCACCAGCTCGCCACCTTTGAAGACCCCGGCCGCGTACCCGCCGAGCCGCACCAGGAACACCCCGACCCGCCGATCGGCGCCGGAGTGGGCGACCAGCCGGCTCACGTGCGGCGGCCCGAAGGGCATCATGGGCGGGAAGGGCACGTGCAGCTCGGCCAGCGCCCCGTCGGCGGCCACCAGCCGCACGACCTGCCGGTCTCCGCTCGCGGTGAACGGCCCGTGGCGCCCGGCGAAGCCGTCGATCCACGGATGCAGGCGCTCAGGCGGCACCGTGACCCACCGGCCGCCGCCCCTCGCCGGACGCGCGCTCATGCCCCGAAGGTTAGCCGAACCCGCTCCCCCGGCCTGCGACGAGGGAACCAAAACGGAAATGTCGGTAAATTTTGTTTCGCGGGGCTTCTGATGCCGCTGTGGCAGGAGCACCATCTGTACGTGTCCTCCCTGCTCACCAGTCCCATGGTGGATCTTGACAGCGGTGCCGTCATCGCGCACCCCGCCATCGTGGACTCCACCGGCTCCCTCAGGGCGGCACCGCTGCCCATGATGCTGGAACTGCCGGTAAGGGTGGTGCTGGCGGGCGCGGGCGCGCTGGCTCCCCTGCACGAGGCGCTGCGACGGGCGGGCCGCCACCCCCGTGAGGCCATCCTGCTGCTCACTGGACCGTGCCAGGAACAGGACCGGCCGCTGCTCAGGGTGGGGATCGACGGGTTGCGCTCGATCGGGTACCTGCTCGGCTTCGCCCATGTGGGCACCGCGGGCCCGGCCTTGGACGTGCTGGCGCAGGCGGCCCCGTACCTGCTGGCCCTCGACCCCGACGTGGTGGCGCGCATCCCCGGCGACCACCGGGCGGCCGCGGTGGCGCGGGCGGTGGCGTCGCTGGCGCGCGGTATCGGCGCGCACGTGCTGGCGCCGGGCGTCGAGCGGGAGGCGCAGGTGGCGGTGATCCGCGGCCTCGGCGTGCGCTTCGCGCACGGTCCCCTGCTCGCGCCCGGCCCCGACGGCAGGATACGGGTGCCGCTGCCGATCGCCGACGAGTCCCACGCCACGGTCATGCTCGGCCCCCGCGTGCAGGAGCTGCTGCTCCCTGCCGTGACACTGCCGGCGGAGGCGAAGGCGGAGGACGCGGTGGCGGCGTTCGGGCACGAGCAGACGATCACCAGCGTGATCCTGGTGGATGAGTTCCAGCGGCCCAAGGGCAGCCTGGACCGCAGCCGGTTCCTGCTGTCGTTCGCGGCCAGGTACGGCCACGCCCTGCACGGCTCGAAGCCCGCCCAGCGCCTGGCCGACCCGCCCCGCACGGTGCCACGCACGACCCCGGCGATCGCGGCCATGCAGGCGGCGGGCAGGGACGCGACCCGCGTCTACGACGACCTGGTGGTCACCGACGAGCTGAACCGCTGCCTGGGCATCGTCCGCGTCTCCGACCTGATCAGGCAGGTGGCCGCCATCAGAGGCTGAGCGGGCCTACAGCCAGCCCTGGGCCTGGGCCCGCCGCACCGCCTCGATGCGGTTGCGGGCCTGCGTCTTCTGGATGGCCGAGGACAGGTAGTTGCGCACCGTGCCCTCCGACAGGTGCAGCTTGGCGGCGATGTCACCGATCGTCGAGCCGTCCGCCGCCGCGGCCAGCACGTCGCGCTCGCGCCCGGACAACGGGTTGGGCCCCGCGCTGAGCGCCGCCGCGGCCAGGCCGGGGTCGATGACCCGCTCCCCCGCGTGCACCCGCCTGATGGCCGCCGCCAGCTCCCTGGCCGGACTGTCCTTGACCAGGAACGCCACCGCTCCCGCCTCCATCGCCGTGCGCAGGTAGCCCGGCCGCCCGAACGTGGTCAGGATCATCACCCGGCACCCCGGCACCCGCTCGGTGATCGTCGCGCAGGCGGTGAGCCCGTCGGTGCCGGGCATCTCGATGTCGAGCAGCGCCACGTCAGGACGCACGTCCAAGGCCACGGCCAGCGCCTGCGCACCGTCGGCGGCCTCGCCGACGACCTCGATGTCGGGTTCGAGGCCCAGCAGGGAGGCCAGCGCGCCGCGGATCATGCCCTGGTCCTCGGCCAGCATCACCCGGATCACGCGCACACCCCCGCGGGGACCAGCACCCGCAGCAGGTGGCCGCCGCCCGGCTCCGGGCCCGCCGTGACCGTGCCGCCCGCGCCCGACACCCGCTCGGTGAGGCCGCGCAGTCCACTGCCCATCTGGTACGGCCCGCTCTCGCCGCCTCCGTCGTCCATGATCTCCAGGGTGGCGGTTCCGCCGTCGAACGTCATCTTGATCTCGCACCGCGAGGCGCGCGCGTGGCGTACGACGTTGGTGATGCCCTCGCGCACGGTCCACCCGAACAGCCCGTCGAGCAGGCTGGGCAGCGGCGTCCCTGAGACCCGCACCTCGGGGCGCACCCCGGCCGCCGCCAGCACCACCCTGGCGTTGTCGATCTCCTCGGCCAGGCTGCGCTGCCGGTAGCCGGTCACGGCCTCGCGCACTTCGAGCAGGGCCTTCCTGGCGACCGACTCGATGTCCCCGAGCTCCTGGCGCACCTGGGCCGGCTCCTCGGCCAGCCGCCCGGCCAGCTCGCTCTTGAGCACGATCAGCGACAGGCTGTGGCCGAGCAGGTCGTGCAGGTCGCGGGCGATGCGCAGCCGCTCCTCCGTGGCCGCCAGCCGGGCCACCTCGTCCTGGGCCAGGCGCAGCTTGTAGCTGAGCACCCGGGTGTTGCGGACGCCGATGAACAGAATGCCCAGCGTCACCACCTGGAGGACCAGCACGATGAGGCCCTCGGTCTCGCTCCCGTTGATCACGCCCGCGGCGATCACGGCGAGCAGGTTCACCAGCATCGCGCCCAGGGCCCAGGCGGCCGGCAGGGCGAACCCGTACAGGACGACGGTGTAGACGGGCAGGCTCAGCCAGGAGCCGCCGAAGACCAGTGCCCCGACGATGCCGAGCACGCTGGTGAGCACGAGCAGCGGCAAGGTCCAGGGGCTTGCCTCCTCCATGCTCCTGGGGCTCAGCACCGTGGACAGAAAGGAGGTGACGAACGCGACGAGCAGCACGCCCGCCCAGAACGCCCGCGCCCCCGTGAGCACGCCGAGCACGATCTCCCCGACGGGGAAGACCAGGTAGACGAGCCCGACCGAGATGCCGAACAGTCTCCGTCTGCGCGAGGACACCCCGTCGTCGCTCCCGAAACTGATCCTCTCCGCGAAACTCATCCCCGTACAGTAGCCCGGCGGTAGAGGAAGGCCGCCGCCCCGCCCAGCACGACCGCCCACGCGGCCACGACCAGCACGTCCACGGCGGCCACGCCCTGGCCCGCGGCCACGCTCCACCCGAGTCCCGCGTAGTGGTAGGACGGCGTGACCGTGGCGACGGCCCGCATCGTGTCGCCGAAGATCTCGGGCGGGAACCACAGGCCGCCGGCGATGGCCAGGGCGAACATGCAGATCATCGAGGCCGGCTGCGCGGCGTCGGCCGTCAGCACCGACCCGATGGCCAGCCCGAGCGCGATGAACGGCACGGTGCCCACCCACATGACCAGCAGCAGCAGCGCCCACCTGCCGGGCGGCAGCGACACGCCCTGCTGCAGGATCGCGACGAGGCTCACCAGCAGCAGCGACGGCAGCACGAGCACCAGCGCGGTGACGAGCTTGGCGACGATGATGGCCCAGCTCGGCAGCGGGGTGATCTGGAGCTGGCGCAGCCAGCCGGACTGCCGCTCGGTCGCCAGGGGCACGGCGGAGCTCATCATGGACGAGGCCAGCGCGCCGTAGGCGGCCATGGACACCATCAGGGTGACGCTGAAGCTGACGCCTCTGGCGTCCGTCTGTTTGCCGTAGATGTTGGCGTTGATCAGGTAGAGCATGACGGGGAAGGCGACCACGAAGATGAGGTAGCGGCGGTTGCGCAGCATGCGCACGGCGTCGATCTTGGCGAAGTTCAGCATCAGGACTCCCTGGTGAGCTGGAGGAAGGCGGCTTCGAGGTCGGCGCCGGAGACCTTCAGGCGGTGCACGTCGAGGGTGGTGCTCCGGTAGAGCCCGGCCAGGGTGGCGTCGACGTCGGAGGTGTGCAGGGTGGCCGTACCGTCGAGGATCTCCACCACGGTGACGCCGGGCAGCAGGTCGAGCCCGGCCGCGGGCTGGTCGCCGAGTGCGAAGCTGACGGCGTGCCCGCCGGCGTCGGCCTTGATCTGGGCGGCGGTGCCGTCGGCGGCCAGCCGGCCCCTGGCGACGACGATCACCCGGTCGGAGTGCTCGTCGGCCTCCTCCAGGTAATGGGTGGCGAACAGCACGGTCCTGCCGCCTGCGGCGTAGTCGTGCATGCTCGCCCAGAACCGCAGCCTGGACTCCACGTCCATGGCCGCGGTCGGCTCGTCGAGCAGCAGGATCCTGGGGGCTCCCGCGATGGCCAGGGCGAACCGGACCCGCTGCGTCTGCCCGCCGGACAACTTGTTCGCCCGCCGCCCCGCCAGGTCGGTCAGGTCCGCCAGTTTCAGCAGTTCGTCCAGGGCGAGCGGGCGCGGGTAGAGGCGGCGGACGAGGTCGATGAGTTCCTTGACGGTCAGCTCGGGGATGAGCGCGCCGTTCTGCAGCATGGCCCCCATCTCGCCGGCCTTGACCGCCTCCGCCGGGCTGTGGCCGTGCACCTCGATCGTCCCCTTGGTGGGGGCGAGCAGACCGAGCAGCAGGTTGATGGAGGTCGACTTGCCCGCGCCGTTGGGCCCGAGCAGTGCCACGGTCGAACCGGGCTCGATGGCGAGCGAGAGGTCGTCGACGGCGAGCACGTCCCCGTAGTGCTTGCTGACGTGGTCGAACACGATCGCGTTCGTTGGGGCGTTCATGGAGGGAACGCTAGGTCCGCGGGGGTGGCCGGGGTTAGTGCGTTCCCTCCGCCGTTGGCGGTGACATTTGTCAGGTCACACGGCTCACCAGCCCCGTATCCAGGCTGTAGTAGGCGCCGATGACGGTGGCGCTGCCGTACAGGAGGGGGTCGGCTCTCAGGCGCGAGACGGTCCGCTGGATGTGGGCGTGGGCCATGGGCTCGACCCGGCCGTCGCAGGTGGCGAAGGCGGGTTCGAGGGCCGCGACGATGTGGGGCAGTTCGCCGGGCAGGGTCAGCCGCCGGCGTAAGGCCCGGGCGGCGGCCGTGACCGCGCCGCAGCGCTGGTGGCCTAAGACGACGACGAGGCTGGCCCGCAGGTCCTGCGGGCCGTACTGGACGGCGGCGGTGACCAGGGCGTCGAGGGTGTGCGCCGCGGTGCGGACGACCAGCAGGTCGCCGAGGCCGACGTCGAAGACGACCTCTGGTGGCACGCGGGAGTCGATGCAGGACAGCACGACCGCGTGGGGCGCCTGGCGCGTGGCGACCTGTTTCCTGCGCCGGGCGTCCTGGTGCGGGCGGTGGGACCTGCCCGCCGCCCAGCGCCGGTTGCCTTGCTCGAGTAAGGTCCACATCTGCCTGGCGGCACCACGCCAGGCTACCGATTCGTTACGCACGGTTGCGATATGCCCGCCTGGCCCGTGGCCTAGCGGGCATATCTCACAGGCGGCAGGCGTAGATGGCGGTGACCAGGATGGCTCTTGCGCCGATCTCCCAGAGCTGGTCCATCATCTGCTGGTGGCCCTTGCGCGGGACCATCACCCGGACGGCGACCCAGCCCTCGCGGTGCAGCGGCGAGACCGTGGGGCCCTCCATGCCGGGCGCGAGCGCGATGGCCTCCTCGATCCGCTCGGCGCGGATGTCGTAGTCCATCATGACGAAGTCGCGGGCGTGCACGACGCCCTTGACGCGGCGGACGAGCTGCTCCGCGCTCGCCGTCTCCGGCGCGCTCTGCCGCTTGATCAGCACGGCTTCCGAGCGCATGATCGGCTCGCCGAACACCTCCAGGCCGACGTTGCGCAGCGTGGTGCCGGTCTCGACGACGTCGGCCACCGCGTCGGCCACGCCGAGCCTGATGGCGGTCTCGACGGCGCCGTCGAGCTTGATCACGCGGGCGTCGACGCCCTGGTCGGAGAGGTATTTGTCGAGCAGGCCCGCGTAGGAGGTGGCGATGCGCCTGCCGTCGAGATCGCTGACGGACGTCATTGCGCCGGCCGTGGCGGCCAGCCGGAAGGTGGAGCCGCCGAAGCCGAGCGGCATGATCTCCTCCACCGGGGCGCCGGAGTCGACCAGCATGTCCCTGCCGGTGATGCCGACGTCGAGGGTGCCCTCGCCGACGTAGACGGCGATGTCGCGAGGGCGCAGGAAGAACAGCTCGCAACCGTTGGCCTCGTCGACCACGACGAGTTCCTTGCTGTCCCTGCGTGGCCGGTAACCGGCCTCTTTCAGCATGTTCTGGGCGGCCTCGCTGAGCGCGCCCTTGTTGGGTACTGCCAGACGCAGCATGTCAGGTCCTTTGTGTCTCGCTCTCGATGTCTCCAGGTCAGGGGCGCTCGGCGCCCTAGAGATGCTTGTAGACCTGGTCGAGGCCGATGCCCTTGGCGATCATGAGCACCTGCACGTGATAGAGAAGCTGCGAGATCTCCTCGGCTGCCCTGTCGTCTGACTCGTGTTCGGCCGCCATCCAGCTCTCGGCGGCCTCCTCGACGACCTTCTTGCCGATGGCATGGACGCCGGCGTCGAGCGCGGCCACGGTGCCCGAGCCCGCGGGCCGGGTCGTGGCTTTCTCTGACAGCTCGGCGAACAGCTCTTCGAAGGTCTTCATGGTCTCTCTCGTCGGTCGGCTACGTGCCTGATAAGCCTAGTCTGCGTCATGGGGTGACGCCGCCCCGCGTCCGCCACGCGAGACGGCTCCCTCACCTGCTTACCGAATTCACCCCAGCGCCTTCTTCGCGGCGGCGACGCGTTCCATGGCGTGCGCCGTCTCCCCGCCCTCATGCCCGTTGTACGGATACACCCTGATGTCCTTCGCCCCCGCGTAGTGGTTGTAGGCTGCGAACACCGTGGACGGCGGCGTGATCCCGTCCTGCAGCCCCACCGAGAACAGGGCGGGTGTGGCGGCGCGGGCGGCGAAATTGACCCCGTCGAAGTACGCCAGCGTCTCGAAGACCCGCTCCACCTGGTCCTTGAACGCCCGGCAGTACGCGGCCAGCTCGGCGTAGGGGTGCTCGGGGGTGATCTGCGTGGCGTGCCTGATGTGGCACATGAACGGCACGTCGAGCAGCGCGCAGGCCAGGCCTGAGTCCAGGTCGGCGGCCAGGGCCGAGACGGCCAGCGCGATCGCCCCGCCCTGGCTGGCGCCGCCCACCGCCACCGCGCCCACGCCGGGATGCGCCCTGGCGGCCTCCACCGCGCGTACGGCGTCGGTGTAGAGCCGCCGGTAGTAGTAGGCGCCGGGGTCGTGGATGCCGCTGGTCATGACGCCGGGCGTCTGCGGCCCGGTGCCGGGGAACGGGTCCGCGGTGTCGCCGCGCCGCCACCCGCCCGCGCCCTGGCCCCTGCTGTCCATGGCGAACACCGCGTAGCCGAAGCTCGGCCACAGCAGCCAGTCGATCGGCAGGCCGCGGCCGCCGCCGTATCCCTGGTACTCGATCACGCACGGCACCGGGCCCGTGACGTGCCGTGGCAGGAGCAGCCAGCCCTTGATGCGGTGGCCGCCGAAGCCGGCGAAGGTGACGTCGTACACGTCGGCGACGGTCAGCTCGCTCGGGACGGGGGTGAACTCGGGGGCCAGGTCGTGGGCGCGGGTCTCGGCGAGCGTGCGCTGCCAGAAGGCGTCGAAGTCGGCGGGCTCGGCGCGTTCCGGGAGGTATTCGCGCAGTTGCGCGAGTGGCATGTCGACGAACACGGACGTTCCTCGGGGCTCGGGGAGATCGAATGATCCCCACTCTATGGTCGTGAACCGGGAAAGCAATCCGTTTGCGAGCACCTTCGCATAGATCGTTCCATGTCATCAACGCCCCAGGTCATCACCATAGCCGGAGAGGCCCGATGAAACTTACACGCCCCCCTATTGTCACTTACCCGTTTAAGTGGTGAGATCCCTACATCCACCGGCGAGAGATCGGACGGGCCTCCATGCGACGAACCATGGCAGCGTGTAGCACGGTCCTGCTCCTGGGCACGGGCTGTGCCACCAGCGGCCAGACGCCGACCGAGCAGGCAGACCAGAACACCCCGGCGACCCTGTCCTTCTGGTCCACGGGCGGCGACGACGAGACCGCGATCTTCCAGAAGGCGGCCGACCTCTACCACCAGAGGCACCCCAACGTGACGATCAAGGTGCAGACCCTGTCGTGGGACGACGCGTACGCCAAGCTCCTCGCGGCGGCCACCAGCCGCAGCGGACCGGACGTCATCTCCGGCGGCATGACGTGGACCATCCAGTTCGGCGCCAGGGGCGCCATGGTCGACCTGCGCAAGCATGGTCTGGATTCGCTCAAGGCGCAGGCCCAGCCCGCCCAGTGGGAGTCGGCGATCTCCCCCGACGGCTCGGTGTACGGCGTGCCGCTGGACATGTCCACCCTCGCCCTCTACTACCGCACCGACCTGCTGGCGAAGGCCGGGCTCGACGCCCCGCCCAAGACGTGGGAGGAGCTGACCGAGGACATCGGCAAGCTCAAGGCCGCCGGGGTCAAGAAGCCCTACAGCCAGGACTGGGGCAACCTCGACTGGATCGGCTACTTCAACTACCTCTACCAGGCGGGCGGCACGTTCTACACCCCCGACTGCAAGCCCTCGCTCGGCACCCCGCAGGCCGAGCAGGCACTGAAGTACTGGGTGGACCTCTATCGCAAGCACGGCGCGCCGACCGCCAGCGTGGAAGCCTCCGACGCGCTGGACACCGGCACCGCCCTGGTGGTCGGGGGCAACTGGATCGCCAAGGGCATCGACGTCAACAAGCCGAATCTGAAGGGCAAGTGGGCGATGGCCCCGCTGCCCGCCGGGCCCGCCGGGCCGACCACGTTCATCGGGGGCCGCGCGATGGGCGTGACCGCCTTCAGCAAGCACGCCCAGACGGGCGCGGACTTCGTCAAGTTCATGTACAGCGATGAGGCCATCACCGCGATCGTGGAGGAGGCCAGGAAACGGAACCTGCCCTACATCCCGCCGCGCCCCGACAAGGTGGTGAGCGCCTCGTCGTTCGCGCCTGAGCAGGCCCAGGTGTTCGAGCAGTCGATCAGGACGGGCAAGGCCGCACCGGGCTGTCCCGGCTGGGACGAGAGCGCACCGGACGTCTCCAAGCAGCTCCAGTCGGCCATTCTCGGCAAGGCGGACGTCAAGACGGCGCTGACCGAGGCGGCCAAGGTCATGGAGCGCAACGCCGGATAGCCGGGAGTCTGAGATGGCCAACCCTGTCCCCCTGCGCAGCAGGCTGCGCCGCTACGGCACCTCGTACGCGATGTTGCTGCCCTTCCTCGCGCTCTTCGCGGGGTTCTTGCTCTGGCCGCTGGCCAATTCGCTCTACCTGAGCTTCACCACGTTCGACGGGATCAACCCGGCCGCCTTCACCGGCCTGGACAACTTCCGTGACCTGCTCGACGACACCAGGTTCCGCCACGCCCTGGGCAACACCGCCGTGTACGTGGTGGCGTCGGTCGCGCTCGGCACCCTGCTCTCGCTCGGGCTGGCGCTGGCCTTCAACGGCACCGGCTGGGCGCACCGGATCATGCGCACCCTGTTCTTCCTGCCCTCCGTGACCTCCTCGATCGCGCTCATGCTCATGTGGAAGTGGGTCCTGTTCCCCAGCGACGTGGGCCTGGCCAACACGATCGTGAGCTGGTTCGGCGGCAGGGCGGTCGCCTGGCTGGCCACGCCCGGCCTCACGATCCCGATCCTGGTGCTGATGGCGGTGTGGGGCGGCATGGGCTACGGCATGGTGCTGTACGTCGCCGGGCTCGGCTCCATCCCCGAGGAGTACGACGAGGCGGCCAAGATCGACGGCGCCTCGACCTGGCAGCGGTTCCGCCACATCACGCTGCCGCTGCTGCGCCCGGTCACCACGTACGTCGTCGTGACCGGCCTCATCGGCGCGTTCCAGGTGTTCGAGGCCGTCTACATCGTCTTCAGGGGCACCAACATGATCGGCGGCGTGCTCGACTCCGGCCTGATGATCGTGCCCTACCTCTACGACCAGGGATTCACCCACTTCAAGCTGGGTTACGCCTCGGCCATCGCCTGGGTGCTGTTCCTGATCATCTTCGTGCTCAGCCTCGCCAACCTGCGTCTGGGCCGCGCGACGAAGGAGTTGTGATGGCGCTCGCCCCAGCGGAGACGATCGCCCCGGCGCCGCCGTCCCGGCGTGGGAGCACCGGCACCGGCGGGCGCTCCCGGGTCAACCGGCATCTGCTGCGCCTGCCGTTCTACCTGTTGTCGCTGACGATGATCGCGCCGTTCTACTGGCTGCTCATCACCGTGTTCAAGCCGCCGTCCGAGCTGGCCAGGACGCCTCCGTCCTTCGTGCCGGAGTCGCCGACCCTCGCCAACTTCTACGACCGGGACTGGTCGCCCGAGCGGATCAACCCCGGCCATCTGCAGGGCATCTTCCAGCGTTTCCAGGTGGACTTCGGGTTCTGGCGGTTCCTGTTCAACAGCCTGTTCATCACGACCGCGATCACTGTGGTGTCGTTGCTGATCTGCTCGCTGGCCGCGTACGTGATCGCCAAGCACGACATCAAGGGCCGCAGGACGATCTTCCTGATGATCGTCGCCTCGATGATGGTGCCCTGGCAGACCACGCTGATCCCGAACTACGTGATCATGCGGAACCTGGGCTGGCTGGACAGCTACGCCGCCTATGTCGTCCCGGCGCTGGCCAAGGCGTTCGTGCTGTTCTTCCTGGTGCAGTTCCTGCAGTCGGTGCCGAACGAGCTGATCCAGGCGGCCAGGGTGGACGGGGCCGGGGAGTGGCGGATCTGGTGGCGGATCGTGCTGCCGTTGCTGCGGCCGGCGCTCGCGGCGATGTCGATCTTCATCGTGCTCGCGGAGTGGAACAACTTCCTGTGGCCGCTGATCATCGTGCAGAGCGACGAGATGGCCAACCTGCCCGTCGCCCTGGCCCGGCTCAACTCCTACTACGCCGGGCCCGACCACCAGGGCGCGATCATGGCGGGCGGGCTGCTGGCGTCGATCCCGACGATCGTCTTCTTCCTGATCTTCCAGCGGTACTTCACCCGCGGCATCGCCCTCAGCGGCCTGAAGGGCTGAGGGCCTGAAGGGCTGAGGGCCTGACGGGCTGAGGCGCTGACGGGCCGCGGAACTTCAGGACTTCAGGACCTCAGGGCCGAAGGGCCGGAAATGACGCTGCCCGCCGTGCCTCCACTCGCGGGAGAGGCACGGCGGGCAGGCCGTGTGCTGTCAGATGGGATCAGCGCTCGAAGCGGCGGCCCGAGTTGCGGCGGAAACCGCCACCGGTGCCGCGCTCGTCCGGACGCCCACCACCGGAACGGTAACCGTCACGCGGCGCACGCTCGTCAGAGGGCGCGCCACCGGAACGGTAGCCGTCACGCGGCGCACGCTCGTCGGAGCGGTAGCCACGGTCACGGGCGGGCGCGTCGGTCGCCGAGAACGGACGGCCACGGTCGGCGGCGTAGCGGCCACCGCGGTCGTCTGACCGGAAGCCACCACCGCGCGGCCCACGGTCGTCCTGACGGACCGGACGCTCGTCGGAGCGGTAGCCGCCCCGCGCCGCGCCGTCTCGGCGACGGTCGTCGCTCACCGGGCGCGACTCCTGAGTACGCGCGACCGGCCGGTCACCCTCGGTGTGCCTGCGCGGGCGCCGGTCATCACCGGCGTTGAACGGGCGGTCTCCGTCCTCGTGGCGGCGGGGGCGACGATCACCGTCGAACTCACGCCTCGGACGACGGTCACCGTCGAAATCCCGGCGACCACGGCGGCCGCCACCCCTGCGCTCGGAGGTGCCGCCTTCGCGGCGCGGGCGCAGCGGCTTGCGGACGTCCGGCTCCCACACGGGGACGGGCTCGCCACTCGGCGTGCGGGCGCCGGCCACCTCGGCGACCCGCGGGTGACCGGGGGTGGCCTTGAGGCGGAACGGCTGGATCCCGGCGCGACGGGTGAGGGCGTCGGTGGAGCGGCGCTCGTTGGGCAGCACCAGCGTGACGACGGTGCCCTTCTCACCGGCGCGGGCCGTGCGGCCGCCCCGGTGCAGGTAGCTCTTGTGGTCCTGCGGCGGGTCCACGTGCAGCACCAGGCTGATGTTGTCCACGTGGATGCCGCGCGCCGCGACGTCGGTGCAGACCAGCACGTTGACCGAACCCTCGCGGAACTCGGCGAGGATGCGGGTGCGCTGGTTCTGGCGCTTGCCGCCGTGCAGGCCGCCCGACTTCACGCCGACCCTGGCCAGCTGCTTGCACAGCCGGTCCACGCCGTGCTGGGTGCGGACGAAGATGATCGTACGGCCCTCGCGGTTGGCGATCTCGGCCGTGACGTCGAACTTGTCGTCGCGCGACACCTGCATGACGTGGTGCTCCATGGTGTCGACCGGCGAGTTCGCCGAGGCCACGGAGTGGGTGATCGCGTTGTTCAGGAAGCGCCGCACCAGCTTGTCGACGTCGCCGTCGAGCGTGGCCGAGAACAGCAGCCGCTGCCCGTCGGCCGGGGTCTGCGCGAGCAGTTCGGTGACGACGGGGAAGAAGCCGAGGTCGCACATGTGGTCGGCCTCGTCGAGGATGCTGACCTGGACGTCGCCGAGTGAGCACTCACCCTGCCGGATCAGGTCGCCCAGACGGCCGGGGGTGGCGATGACGATGTCAACGCCGCGGCGCAGGGCCTCGATCTGCTTGCCCATGGACATGCCGCCGACGATGACCTTCATGCGCAGCCCGAGGCCGCGGCCCAGGGGCTCAAGGGCGTCGTGGACCTGCAGGGCGAGCTCACGGGTGGGAACGAGGATCATCGCGTGCGGCCGCCCGGGGGCGGGCCTCACACCGGCGATGCGGGCCATGGTGGGGAGGCCGAAGGCGAGCGTCTTGCCGGAGCCGGTCTGGCCCCGGCCGAGCACGTCGTGGCCAGCGAGCACGTCGGGGATCGTCGCGCTCTGGATGGGGAACGGGCTGTCGAAGCCCAGCTTGGCCAGTCCGTTGACGAGCGGCTTGGGCAGGCCCAGCAGCTCGAATTCGGACGGGCCCTGCTCGGGGGTTTCACCGAGCTCGGGCATGACAGCGTCAAGCATGGTCACGAAAGTCGTGCCTTTCAGTCGAAGTGGCACGTCACTTCTGCGAAAGGACGAGCCATTACGCGCAGCTCTTGGCCGCGCAGGTTCAAGGGCGCCCGCCGCCATGGGGGCGGGTATGAGGGGGATACACCGGGGCACCGGCCGCAGGCGGCGCGTGTGACGCGTGATGAGACGTCAGGTGTACCTGATTACCAACGCCGGGGATGTTATCGGATATTCCCCGGGTATGGGTCCGGACCTTCCGAATCCCGGCATGGGCACGCTGAAACGGCTGACGCTTGACGACAGCCGCAACAGCAGAAAAGATCAGACGTTAAAGCCTAGCATACGCAGCTGCTCGCGCCCCTCGTCGGTGATCTTGTCGGGGCCCCACGGCGGCAGCCAGACCCAGTTGATCTTCACGTCGGAGACCATACCATCCAGCGCGGAGTGGGCCTGGTCCTCGATGACGTCGGTCAGCGGGCAGGCCGCGCTGGTCAGCGTCATGTCAATGGTGCACACGGGCTGCGCGCCGTCGGCCGCGTCGAGGTTGAGGCCATAGATCAGGCCCAGGTCAACGACGTTGATGCCGAGCTCGGGGTCGACGACGTCCTTGAGCGCTTCCATGATCTCTTCGGTCGTCGTGTCGCCGTCGAAGCCGGTTGGCGTTTCCACGGGCTTACTCATTCGGCAGCACTCCTCACAACAGCGTCCTTGTAGGCCATCCAAGAAAGCAACGCACATTTAACACGCGCCGGAAACTTGGCCACGCCCGAGAACGCGACCGCGTCGCCGAGGACGTCCTCGTCGGCCTCCACCTGCCCCCTGCCCTGCATGAGCCGGGTGAACTCGTCGACCACGGAGAGCGACTCCGTCACGGTCGAGCCGGTGGCCAGCTCGTGCAGCACGGAGGCGGCGGCCTGGCTGATCGAACAGCCCTGGCCCTCGTAGGAGACGTCCAGGACCTTGCCGGCGTCGCCCACCTTGACCCTGAGCGTGATCTCGTCGCCGCACGTGGGGTTCACGTGGTGAACCTCGGCGTCGTACGGCTCGCGCAGCCCCCGCCCCTGCGGGTGCTTGTAGTGTTCCAGGATCAGCTCCTGGTACATCGACTCGCCGATCATGGCTATGCGAACACCTTCTGAACGTGATGGAGACCGCGCACCAGGGCATCGATCTCGCCCGTGGTGTTGTACAGGTAGAAGGACGCCCGCGTGGTCGCGGGTATTCCGAACCGCAGGTGCAGCGGCCGGGCGCAGTGGTGCCCGACGCGTACGGCGACCCCGAACTGGTCGTCCAGGATCTGCCCCACATCGTGCGGATGTATGCCCTCCAGCGTGAACGACACCGTGCCCCCGCGCTGCTCCAGCGTCTCAGGACCGATGAGGCGCAGGGTGGGCACGTCGCGCAGCGCTTCGAGCGCGTAGGCCGTCAGCGTGCGCTCGTGCGCCTCGACGGCCTCCATGCCGACCTCGGTGAGGTAGTCGACCGCCGCGCCGAGCCCGATGGCCTCGACGATCGGCGGCGTGCCCGCCTCGAACTTGTGCGGGATCGGCGCGTACGTCGAGTGGTCCATCCAGACCGCCTCGATCATCTCGCCGCCGCCCAGGAACGGGGGCATGGCGTCGAGCAGCTCGGCCCGCCCCCAGAGCACGCCGATGCCGGACGGGCCGACCATCTTGTGACCGGTGAAGGCCACGAAGTCGGCGCCCAGCTCGGTGACGTTCACCGGGTGGTGCGGCACGGACTGGGACGCGTCGAGCGCGATCAGCGCGCCGACCTCGTGGGCCCGCGCGGCCACCGCGGCGACCGGGTTGACGGTGCCGAGGACGTTGGACTGGTGGGCGATCGAGACGATCTTCGTCCGCTCGGTGATGATTTCGGGCGTGTAGTCGAGCCGCCCGTCGTCGGTGACGCCGAACCACTTCAGCGTCGCGCCGGTGCGCTGCGCGAGCAGCTGCCACGGCACGATGTTGGAGTGGTGCTCCATCTCGGAGATGACGATCTCGTCACCGGGGCCGAGGGTGAAGCGCGGGTCGGTGTTGGCGGGGTTGCCGAAGGAGTAGGCGATCAGGTTGAGCGCTTCCGAGGCGTTCTTGGTGAAGATCACCTCGTCGCGCGACGGCGCCCCGACGAAGCCCGCGACCTTGTCGCGGGCGCCCTCGTAGGCGTCGGTCGACTCCGCTCCGAGCACGTGCATGGCGCGCCCGACGTTGCTGTAGTGCAGCGCCAGGTGATCCCGCATGGTCTCGATGACCTGATTGGGCTTCTGTGAGGAGTTGCCCGAGTCGAGATAGACGAGCGGTCGCCCGTCGGGCAGCTCGCGGGAGAAGATCGGGAAGTCCTTCCTGATCTTCTCCACATCGAGGCTGGTGTATGTCATGCAGATGCCTTCGTGTACTGCTCGTAGCCCTCGGCCTCGAGCTTCTCGGCCAGTTCCGGCCCGCCCTCCTCGACGATCCGGCCGGCCGCGAAAACGTGCACGAACTCCGGCTTCACGTAGCGCAGGATGCGGGTGTAGTGCGTGATGAGCAGCACACCGGTCTCGCCCGAGGCGCGGAAGCGGTTGATGCCCTCGGACACCACGCGCAACGCGTCCACGTCGAGGCCGGAGTCGGTCTCGTCGAGCACCGCGATCTTCGGCTGGAGCAGCTCCATCTGAAGGATCTCGTGGCGCTTCTTCTCACCGCCGGAGAAGCCCTCGTTCAGGTTGCGCTGGGCGAAGGCGGCGTCGATGGACAGCGCGTCCATGCCGTTCTTGAGGTCCTTGGCGAACTCGCGCAGCTTGGGCGCCTCGCCGCGGACGGCGGTGACGGCCGAGCGCAGGAAGTTCGACACCGAGACGCCGGGGACCTCGACCGGGTACTGCATCGCCAGGAACAGGCCCGCGCGGGCCCGCTCGTCAACGGACAGCTCCAGCAGGTCCACACCGTCGAGCAGCACCTGGCCGCCGGTGATCGTGTATTTGGGATGGCCGGCGATCGCGTAGGCGAGCGTCGATTTGCCCGAGCCGTTCGGGCCCATGATGGCGTGGGTCTCCCCGGCCTTCACGGTCAGGTTGACGCCGCGCAGGATCTGCTTGTCCTCGACGGCGACCTGCAGGTCACGGATCTCAAGGGTGGACATGTGCTTAGGACTCCTTCGAGAGCGAGACGAGGACGTCATCGCCGTCGATCTTGACTGTGTAGACGTTCACGGGCTGGGTCGCGGGCGGGCCGGTGGACTTACCGGAGCGGATGTCGAAGCACGAGCCGTGCAGCCAGCACTCCAGCGTGCTGTCGTAGACCTCGCCCTCACTGAGCTTGACCTCGGCGTGCGAGCACACGTCGTGCAGGGCGAAGACGTCCTCACCCTTGCGCACGAGCGCGACCGGGGTGTCCCCCACCTCGACGCCGATCACCCCCTCGTCGGGGATGTCGTCGAGCTTGCACACCTTTTCGAAGTCACTCATCGGGCGAGCTCCGCCTCCACCGCGCCGAGCACACGGTCCCGGATCTCCGCGATCTGGATCTTTTCGATGAGCTGGCCGAGGAAGCCCCTGATGACCAGGCGGCGAGCCTCGTCGTAGGGGATGCCGCGGGCCTGGAGGTAGAACAGATGCTCGTCGTCGAGACGGCCGGAGGCGGAGGCGTGCCCCGCTCCCGCGACCTCGCCGGTGAGGATCTCCAGGTTGGGCACCGAGTCGGCGCGGGCGCCGTCGGTGAGGATCAGGTTGCGGTTGAGCTCGTAGGTGTCGGTGCCCTCGGCCTCGACCCTGATGATCACGTCGCCGATCCAGACGGCGTGCGCCCGCTCGCCCTGCAGCGCGCCCCGGTAGTCGACGTTGCTCTTGCAGTTGGGCTGCGAGTGGTCGACCAGCAGGCGGTGCTCCAGGTGCTGCCCGGCGTCCGCGAAGTAGACGCCCGACATGTCGGCGTCGCCGCCAGGGGCGGTGTAGGTGACGGTGGGCGACAGGCGTACGAGGTCGCCGCCGAGCGTCACCACGAAGCTGCGGAACGTCGCGTCCTTGGCGAGCTGGGCGTGGTGGTGCGAGACGTGGACCGCGTCGTTCTCCCAGTCCTGCAGGCTGACGACCCGCAGGCTGGCGCCGTCGCCGACGACGAACTCGATGTTGTCGGCGTAGACGGCGCTGCCCTTGTGGTCGAGCACGATCACGGCCTCGGCCAGCGGCTCCACCTTGACCACGATGTGGCCGTAGGCGGCGCCGTCACCCGAGCCGGTCAGCGTCAGCACGGTGTGCTTGGACGTGACGGCCTCGCGCGGCACCGTGATCACGGTGGCCTTCTCGAAGCTGTTCCACGCCTGGGCGCTCACCCGGTCGCCGGGCACGAACGCCTTGCCCACGCGGGCGTCGTCGCGCCCGACCGTCTCGACGGTCACCTCGGGGGCCGCGTCCACGTCGACGCGTACGTGGCCCACAGGCTCGGCCTTGCCGTTGTGCAGCCCCTTCAGGCGCGAGAGCGGCGTGAAACGCCACCCCTCCTCGCGCCCGGTCGGGACCTCGAAGTCGGCCAGATCGAAGGACGACTTCTCGTGCAAGGTCGACAGGGGCTTCTCGTTCAGGCCCATCAGCCGACGGCTCCTTCCATCTGCAGCTCGATCAGCCGGTTCAGCTCGAGCGCGTATTCCATGGGCAGCTCACGCGCGATCGGCTCCACGAAGCCGCGCACGATCATCGCCATCGCCTCGTCCTCGCCGAGCCCGCGGCTCATGAGGTAGAACAGCTGGTCCTCGCTGACCTTGGAGACCGTGGCCTCGTGGCCCATCGAGACGTCGTCCTCGCGGACGTCGACGTAGGGATAGGTGTCGGAGCGGCTGATCTGGTCGACGAGCAGGGCGTCGCACTTGACGGTGCTGGCGCTGCCGTGGGCGCCCTCCTCGATCTGCACGAGACCGCGGTAGGAGGTACGGCCACCGCCGCGCGCCACCGACTTGGAGATGACGCTGGAGCTGGTGTTGGGCGCCAGGTGCACCATCTTCGAGCCGGCGTCCTGGTGCTGGCCCTCACCCGCGAACGCGACGCTCAGCGTCTCGCCCTTGGCGTGCTCGCCCATCAGGTAGACGGCCGGGTACTTCATCGTGACCTTGGAGCCGATGTTGCCGTCGATCCACTCCATGGTCGCGCCCTCGTAGGCGACGGCGCGCTTGGTGACCAGGTTGTAGACGTTGTTCGACCAGTTCTGGATGGTCGTGTAGCGACAACGGGCGTTCTTCTTCACGATGATCTCGACGACCGCGCTGTGCAGCGAGTCGGAGGAGTAGATCGGCGCGGTGCAGCCCTCGACGTAATGCACGTAGCTGTTCTCGTCGACGATGATCAGGGTCCGCTCGAACTGGCCCATGTTCTCGGTGTTGATCCGGAAGTAGGCCTGCAGCGGGATCTCGACCTCGACGTTCGGCGGCACGTAGATGAACGAGCCACCGGACCACACGGAGGTGTTGAGCGCGGCGAACTTGTTGTCGCCCACCGGGATCACCGAGCCGAAGTACTCCTTGAAGAGCTCCTCGTGCTCCTTCAGGCCCGTGTCGGTGTCGACGAAGATGACGCCCTTCTCCTCAAGGTCCTCACGGATCTTGTGGTAGACGACCTCGGACTCGTACTGAGCCGCGACGCCGGCGATCAGGCGCTGCTTCTCGGCCTCGGGGATGCCGAGCTTGTCATAGGTGTTCTTGATGTCGGCGGGCAGCTCGTCCCAGGAAGCGGCCTGCTTCTCGGTGGAGCGCACGAAGTATTTGATGTTGTCGAAGTCGATGCCGGTGAGGTCGGAGCCCCACGTGGGCAGCGGCTTCTTGTGGAACAGCCGGAGGCCCTTCAGGCGAAGGTCCAGCATCCACTCCGGCTCATTCTTGAGCGCGGAGATGTTGCGGACGACCTCCTCGGACAGGCCGCGCTTCGCCGCCGACCCGGCGGCATCCGAGTCGGCCCAGCCGAACTTGTAATTGCCGAGGCCTTCCAGCTCCGGGCGGTCGGTGACAGTCACCTTCCGGTCTCCTTGCTCTTGTCTCTATGTGCGGAATCGGCCAACGACTGCGGGGACACGTGCGTGGTGCACACCCCGTCGCCGTGGGCGATCGTGGCCAGGCGCTGCACCGGCGTGCCGAGCAGTTGCGCGAACGCCTCCGTCTCGGCCTCACACAGCTGCGGGAACTCCGCGGCCGCGTGCGCCACCGGGCAGTGATGCTGGCAGAGCTGGTCGCCGCCTGACTTGGCCTTGCTGGCCGAGGCGGCATACCCCTCCGCCGACAGCGCCTGCGCCAGCACTTGCACGCGCTGGTCCGCCGGCACCGTCTGCATGACCGGTTCGAGCCTGTCGATCAGGCCAGAGACCTGCTCGTGGGCGAAGTCGGCCACGGCTTGCTGCCCCATGCGCTCGGCCAGGAAGCGTAGCGCGCTCCCGGCCAGGTCGTCATAGGCATGCTCGAAAGCACTGCGCCCCGCGTCGGTGATCGCGAACAGCTTGGCCGGCCGTCCGCGCCCGCGCTGTCCGCGCGGACGGACCGTGCGAGGCTCGATCATCCCGTCGGCCAGCAGCGCGTCGAGATGACGCCGGACCGCGGCGGGCGTGAGCCCGAGCCGCTCGCCGAGAGCGGCGGCCGCGACGGGGCCATGCTCAAGAATCAGCCTGGCGACACGGGCGCGGGTGCCGCGCTCGTTGCCTGGCTCCATCGTGGGCATGTTTTTCACAACATCAGTGTGCCGTAATTCCTTCCCGGATCACAAACGGATCTGAGCAGGGACGGGAATGGAATTTGTCACGCAGGGTAGCCTTACCTAACCTTTGCCCGGCCCAGAATCGTGAACGCCAGCGCCGAGCAGGCGAAAAGCCCGAGCATGACACACGCCATGGGAACGGCGGTCCCGGATCCGGCAAGTCCGACCAGCGGGGCCGCGGCCGCGCCCAGCGCGAACTGCAGCACGCCCGTCAGCGCCGAGGCGCTGCCGGCGATCTGCGCGGGCTGCGAGCCGAGCGCCAGGGCGCCGGCGCCGGGCATGGTCAGGCCCTGGCCCAGCATGATGACGAACAGCCCGGCCACGATGCCCGCCAGGCCGAGCCCGGCCAGCGCGGCGGTCAGCAGCAGCACCGCGCCGACCAGGCCGATGGCCAGGCCGATGCGGACCAGCAGGACGGGCGGCACCCGTCCCGACAACCGGCCGCCGAGCTGGGCCATGCCGGTCAGGGCCAGGGCGTTGAGTCCGAAGATGAGGGAGTACTGCTGGGGTGTGGCGCCGTACACCTCCTGCAGGACGAACGGCGAGCCCGAGATGTAGCCGAACATGGCCGCGAACGCCAGGCCGCCGGTCAGGGCGTAGCCCATGAACCTGCGGTCGCGCAGGAGGTACCAGAAGGTGCTCACGGTGTGCTTGAGGCCGCCGCCCTCGCGCGCGGACGGGGGCAGCGTCTCGCGTACGCCCGCCAGCATGGCCAGGAGGAGCACGAGGCCCGCGACGCTGAGCGCCACGAACACGCCGCGCCACGACGTGAACGCCAGCAGTTGCGCCCCCGCGATGGGGGCCAGGATCGGCGCCAGGCCGCTGACGAGCATCAGCGTGGCGAAGATGCGGGCGATGGCCGCGCCGTCGTACAGGTCGCGCACGACGGCCCGCACGATCACCAGCGCGGCGCCGCCCAGCATGCCCTGCAGCAGGCGGAAGGCGATGAGCATCGGGACCGAGGGGGCGAACGCGCACAGCAGCGAGGCCACCATGAACCCGGCCACGCCCACCATCAGCGGCAGCCGCCGCCCGCGCACGTCGCTCACGGGGCCGGCGATGATCTGGCCCACGGAGACGCCGATGAGACAGGCGGTGAGGGTGAGCTGGACCTGGGCGGGGGCGCTGAGCATCTCGGAGGTGATGGCGGGCAGCGCGGGGAGGTACATGTCGATGGAGAGCGGGCCGATCGCCGACAGGGCGCCCAGGATCACCAGCAACGATCCCCGGCGGCTCTTCTGACTCGGTTGTACGGCGGTGGGCGTGGCTTGTGCTGCCACGGACATGCGTGCTCCCCTTTCCTCGTAGGCCTGTGGCCCACGAGGGCCGCAGAGTCAAACCATGAATCGGTCCTCCGAATTCCCGGTTATCAGATGTTTCGCACGATTTCGTATGGCGCCGCCCTGGTTTGCACCTGCGGCCCGGACCGACGGGAGGAGTCCCTAAACTCGTGGCCATGGATTCCCCAGCCGTCGAGATCGTCGACCTGGTCAAACGTTACGGCGGCACCACGGCCGTCGACGGCCTCACCCTCCGCGCCGAACGCGGCGCGGTCACCGCGGTCCTCGGTCCCAACGGCGCGGGCAAGACCTCCACGGTGGAGATCTGCGAGGGGTTCCGCAAGGCCGACGGCGGCACGGTCAGAGTGCTGGGCCTGGCGCCCACACTGCCCGAGTTGCGACCACGGGTGGGGGTCATGCTCCAGGCGGGCGGCGTCCCACCGGCGATGCGCTGCGCCGAGTGGCTGCGTCTGGTCTCCCGCTTCTACGCCCATCCGCTCGACACGGGGGCGCTGCTGGTGCGGCTGGGGCTGAATGAGCACGTACGCACCCCGTACCGGCGGTTGTCGGGCGGGCAGCAGCAGCGGCTGTCGCTGGCCGCGGCCGTCGTCGGGCGGCCCGAGCTGGTCTTCCTCGACGAGCCGACGGCCGGCCTCGACCCGCAGGCCAGGCACGCCTGCTGGGAGCTCGTGGGCGAGCTGCGCGGCGCGGGCGTGTCAGTGGTGCTGACCACGCACCACATGGACGAGGCCGAGCGGCTGGCCGACCACGTCGTGATCATCGACAGGGGGCGCGTGGTGGCCGAGGGCAGCCCCGCCTCGCTCACCGGGGCCGAGCGGCAGCTGCGCTTCAGGGCGCGGCCAGGGCTGGCGCTGGAGGAGGTGCTCAACGCGCTGCCCTCCGGCAGCGCGGCCAAGGAGTCGCCCGCCGGGCACTACATCATCGAGGGCCGGGTGGGGCCGGAGCTGCTGGCCACGGTGACGGCCTGGTGCGCGGCCGAGGGCGTCACGGCCGACGACCTGCGCATCGAACGCCGCACTCTCGAAGACGTCTTCCTCGAACTGACGGGCAGGGAGCTGCGATGACCGCGCTGGACTTCACCCCGGCACCCGGCGCGGCGCCGTTCCCCCGCATGGTGCTGGCCCAGGCGGGCGCCGAGATCCGCGCGATGTTGCGCAACGGGGAGCAGCTCCTGCTGACCCTCATCATCCCGGTGCTGCTGCTGACCGGCTTCTCGCTGGCGCCGCTGATCGACGTCGGGAGCGGGCGGCGGGTGGACTTCCTGGCGCCGGGGGTGCTGGCGCTGGCGGTCATGTCCACGGCCTTCACCGGGCAGGCCATCGCGACCGGCTTCGAACGCCGCTACGGCGTGCTCAAGCGGATCGGCGCGACCCCGCTGTCCAGGGGCGGGCTCATGCTCGCCAAGACCGCGGCCGTCGTGGGCGTGGAGGCCATCCAGGCCGTGGTCATCGTGGCCGTGGGGCTGGCGCTGGGGTGGCGGCCGCACGGGTCGTTCCTGAGCGCGGCCCTGCTCATCGTGCTGGGCACCGCGGCCTTCAGCGGGCTGGGGCTGCTCATGGCCGGCACCCTGCGCGCGGAGGCCACGCTGGCCGGGGCCAACCTGGTCTACCTGGTGCTGCTGGGGGCGGGCGGGGTGGTGTTCCCGCTCACGAAGTTCCCCGAGGGGGTGCGGCCGGTCCTGGAGGCGCTGCCCATCTCGGCCCTGACCGGCGGCCTGCGCGCGATACTCACCGAGGGGGCCGCGCTGCCGCTCGGCCCGGTGGCGGTGCTGGCCTGCTGGGCGGTGCTGACGCTGGCGCTGGTCTCCCGCACGTTCCGCTGGGAGTGAGGCGGGCGACGGGCTCCGCATGTCCACGTAACCGGCCCACTGTGCGCCGTTGCGGCGGCCGGCCATGTGCGGGAATCAGGAGCGTCTCCCTGGAGGGCCCTCAGCCACGGTCGGCGTCCGGTGTGACGGCGGCTCCGCCGTAAGAGATGGAAGAAGAGAGCCCGTAGCGGCGGCGGGAGAGGGAGGCGACGGCGGTCAGGGGGACGGTGGCCGCCGCGGCCAGGCCGAACAGCAGGGCGTAGCGGCCCTGGTCGGCCAGGAGGCCCGCGGCCCACGACGCGACGGCGCTGCCGACGAACAGGGCACAGGCGAAGAAGGCGATCGTGGTGCCCCTGGCCTCGGGGACGACCGAGGTGGCCCAGGTCTGGAGCGAGGAGTGGAGGAACGACCAGCCGCCGCCCAGCAGCAGTGCCGTGACGGCCACCGTGGGCACGCTGACGTACACCGACACGATCGCGAACCCCACGCAGAGCTGCGTCCCGCCCACGAGCATCAGCAGGGGCGCGGGCCAGCGGCCCGACAGGCGCTTGACGAGCTTGGAGAAGGCCCACAGACCCAGTCCGTACGCGGTGATGGCCAGGCCCGCCACGGCGGCGTCGAGCCCGGTGTGCTGCAGCGCGGTGGCCAGGAAGGGCATGGCGCCGAGCATGATCGCCCCCTCGGTGAAGGCCAGCCCGAACACCAGCAGCGCCCACCGCTGCCCGAGCACGGCCCCCAGGTAGCGGCGCACCCCCTGGACGGCCCCCTCGTGGCGGGGCGGTTCCGGCAGGGAGCGCAGCGACAGCGCGCAGACCAGGGCGCAGACGGCCGGGACGGCGAAGCCCACCCGCCAGTCCACCAGCCCCGCGACCACCCCGCCGAGCCCCGTGGCCAGGGCCGTGCCGAGGGCGGCGGCGGCCAGGAGGTCGGTGAGGGCGCGGTGGCGGTGAGAGGGCTCGACGGTGTCGCCCACGTACGTCAGGCCCGTGGGGATCACCGCGCCGAAGCAGGCGCCCGTCACGACGCGGGCCACCACCAGCGTGGCCAGGGCGGGCATCAGCGCCGAGGCCGCCCCCGCCACCGCGGCGCCGAACAGCGCCCAGCGCATCACCCGTACGCGGCCGAACCGGTCCGACAGCAGTCCCCACAGAGGCTGGGTGAGCCCGTAGGCCAGGTAGTAGCCGCTGGCGGCGGCGACCGAGGCCGCGAGCGAGACGTCCAGGTCGATGGCGATGAGCACCAGCATCGGGCTCACGGCGAAGCGGTCGAAGCTGCTGACGAACGACGCCACGGACACGGTGAACGGCGGGCGGGTAAGGCTTACGGGGAGAGCGGCGGGGGCTTCCATGCGTCCATGGTTCGTTTGTTCGGAAAATTGATCCAGTAGGCAGTAGTACCACCCTAAATCGGGACATGAGTAAGCTCTGAAGGTTGCCCTGCGTCTCCTGAGGAGTCCCGTGACCGCCTTCGCCCTCGACGACCCGCTCGACCGCGGCTCCGGCCTGCCCAAGCCGGGAAACCTGCTGCGTACCGCCGCGGACTCGATCCCGCCCTCCGGGCTCGTGCTGCTGGCCATCTTCTCGGTGCAGCTCGGCGCCGGCTTCGCCAAGGAGCTGTTCGCGACGCTGCCGCCGAGCGCGGTGGTGTTCCTGCGCATCGCGGCCGGGGCGCTGATCATGGGCGCTTTCGTACGGCCCAGGCTCAAAGGCCTGTCGTGGCGCGACTGGGCGGTGGGGATCGGCTTCGGCGCGACGCTCGCCCTCATGAACCTGGCCTTCTACGAGGCTCTGGCGCGGCTGCCGATGGGGATCGCGGTGGCGATCGAGTTCCTCGGGCCGCTGGGCGTGGCGGTGGCGGCCTCACGGCGGCGGATCGACCTGCTGTGGGTCGGGCTGGCGGCGGCGGGCGTGGCGCTGCTGGCCCCGTGGGGCGAGTCGGCCTCGGTGAGCTGGGCCGGCATCGGGTTCGCGATGGTCGCGGGGGTCTGCTGGGCGGGGTACATCCTGCTGTCGTCGGCGGCCGGGCAGCGCTTCCCCGGGACGAGCGGGCTGGCGTTCGCGATGATCGTCTCGGCCCTGGTGATCGCCCCTGTCGGGGTCGTCAGCGGCGGGGCCGGGCTGTTGCAGCCGGAGATCCTGCTGATCGGGCTGGGTGTGGGCCTGCTGTCGTCGGTGATCCCGTACTCGCTGGAGCTGCAGGCGCTGCGGCGGATGCCCAAGCACGTGTTCGGCATCCTGATGAGCGTGGAGCCGGCCGTGGCGGCGATGATCGGCGTGCTGCTGCTGGGCGAGCTCCTGCACGCGCAGCAGTGGGCGGCGATCATCTGCATCGTGGCCGCCAGCCTGGGCTCGACCCGGGCGAGCCGGCGCAAGAAGTAGCGGCAGGCAAGAGGTAGCGGCAGGCCCGTGGAGGGCCGCCGCGCGCCCGTGGGATGGGGTCTCTCGGACGCGCGGCGGGGGGCTCGGCTCGATGGGCGGGTGTGCCGAGCCCGGCGAAGGTCAGCGGAGTGCGGGTGTCCGCTTGACCAGGTAGGTGCCACCACCGGAGCCGGGGTGGCCGGTCCGCTGGGACCGGGGATCGCGGGACCGCCGGCGCTCGCCTGAAGGCGTCGCCCGGCCGGCCCGCATTGAGATTACCGCCATCGGGGAGTGCTCGATCCCCGAATGTCGGAACTTAACGCTCAGTGCTCGTCAATAAGCTCTGTGCTCGTCAATAAGCTCTGTGCTCGTCAATAAGCTCTGTGCTCGCCAATACCCTCAGTGCTCGCCAATGCCCCGCCCGGATACCGCTCGTCAGTGCTCGGCCCAAATACCGCGTACATGGCCGATGTGCTCCGCCATGAGCCGGCCGACGGCCGCGCCGTCGCCGCTCTTGAGCGCGTCGAGCAGCTCCAGGTGCTCCCTGGCGGAGCCGCTCAGCGTGCCGCGCTCGGAGAGCTGGGACAGGCCGTAGAGCCTGGCCCTGTTGCGCAGGTCGCGCACCACCGAGACCAGGTGGGCGTTGCCGCACAGGGACAGCAGCTCGACGTGGAAGCGCAGGTCGGCGTCCACGTACGCGAGCAGGTCGCCCCGCTCACTGGCCGAGACGATCTCCTCGGCGATGGGCCGCAGCCGCTCGAACTCCTCCGCCCGCGAGCTGTCGGCCAGCCTGGACACCGTGGGCACCTCGATGAGCTGGCGGATCTCGGTGAGCTCGTCGAGGTCGCGGTCGGACAGTTCGGTCACCCGGAAGCCCTTGTTGCGCACCGCCTCGACCAGGCCCTCCTTCGCCAGGTCGAGCATGGCCTCGCGTACGGGGGTGGCCGAGACGCCGAACTGGGCGGCCAGCACCGGCGCGGAGTAGACCACCCCTGGCCGCATCTCCCCCGTGATCAGCGCCGCACGCAGCGCGTGCGCGACCTGCTCGCGCAGGCTCTGCCGCTCCCCCACCATCGGCAGGTCGAGCCGGTCGTCGGCAGCCATCCGCCATCCCTTCTATGTCCACGCCTCGTATGCGGCAGCCGCGACCACGAGGTCCTCCCACGCCATGCCCGTGCTCTTGAACACGCGCGGCCCCGGACCGGCGACCACCCTGCCGGCGACGAGGTCGGCGAGGTTACCGGCGAGATGGCGAGAGGTGATCGTACCCCGGCGGATCGGGATGATCAGATCTCCCGCCTCCTCCAGGGCGGCCGCCCTGGCCTCGACGACCACGGTGGCGCGTGCGACGAGGTCGCCGTCCAGTTCGCGGGCACCGGGCTCGTGCGACCCGACCGCGACGACGGTGACGCCGTCGCGGGCGAGCTTACCGGGGAACAGGGGCTCCCTGGCGGTGGTGCAGCAGGCGACCAGATCGGCTCCGCCCACGGCCCGCGCCACGCCGCCTCCCGCTGAGCCGGGAGGGTCGGTCAGGGCGCGGGCGGTCAGGCCCAGGCCGCGGCATCGGGTGGCGAGCGCCTCGGCCCTGCCGGGGTCGCGGCCCACGATCGTCACGTCCTCCACGGGGCGTACCGCGCGCAGCGCCAGCACGTGCCCGTACGCCTGGGGGCCGCTCCCGTACACCACCAGCCGCCGCGCCCCCGGCTCTGCCAGGTGGCGGACGGCGAGGGCGGAGACGGCGGGGGTGCGGAGCGAGGTGAGCGCGATCCCGTCCATGGCGGCCAGCGGGGCCAGGGTGCCGCCGTCGAACAGCAGGTAGGTCCCCTGGATCCGGGGCAGACCGCGCTCCGCGTTGCCGGGGGCGATGCTGACCGCCTTGACCCCCACGTAGCTCCGGGTGGCGGCGGGCATGAGCAGGAGCTGGCCGGCGGGCACGTCCACGACGGGGCGCTGCGGGGTGGCCTCCGGGTCGAGCCCGGCCCGCAGCGCGTCCTCCAGGACGTCCACGGCCCGCTCCATCGGCACCAGGCGTTCCAGCGTGGCGGCGTCGAGGTAGGGCAATCCGTTCATCGCAGGGTGAACCCGTTCTGGAAGGGGTCGGCGGGGTCGAGTTCGAAGGTGTGCCTGCCGGTCCTGTACGCCATGCCGTCGATCTCCACGATCACGCCGCCGGGGGTCTGCTCGCGTACGCGGGCGGTGAAGACGCTGCCGACGACGCTCTCGTGGACGAGGTCGCCGGTGTGCCCCTCGTCGTGCAGGAGCGCCACCCTGGCGGCGGTGCCGGAGCCGCACGGTGAGCGGTCCACCTCGCCGTCGGCGAACACGGTCACGTTGCGCTGCCGCCCGGCCCCCAGGTCGTCGTAGAAGATGACGCCGTACACGCCGGACAGGCGTTCGTCGGACGGGTGTTCCGCGGCCGGATGGCCGGCCAGTGCGGCCTTGATCCGACGGGCGTGGCCGATGAGGGCGTCCAGGTGGCGGGGTTCGACGGACAGGCCGAGGGCCGAGGCCGGCACGGACGCGTAGATGGCGCCGCCGTAGGAGACGTCCACGTGCACGCCGGCGACGGGCAGGCCGCGGGCGATGACGAAGGAGGGGACGTTGACGAAGGTCACGCCGTCGACCCGGCCTCCCGACGTGCGCACGCGGGCCGTGACGCGGCCCGACGGCACGTCCACCAGCACCTCCGTCACGCCGTCCGGGGGCGCCTCGACCAGCCCCTCGTGCACCGCGTAGGCCCCCAGCGCGATCGTGCCGTGCCCGCAGGCGGTGGAGAAGCCGTCCTTGTGCCAGAACAGCGCCCCCAGGTGCGCGCCGGGGTCGTCCGGCGGGACCAGGAAGCAGCCGTACATGTCGGCGTGGCCGCGCGGCTCGTGGCACAACAACCGCCGTACGTCGTCGAACCCGGCCATCGCGGCGAGGCGGCGGGAGGGCACGTCGGCGCCGGGGACCTCGGGCACCCCACCGGTCACGATCCGGAACGGCTCCCCTGCCGTGTGGTAGTCGACCGTGGAGATCATGGTTCCGGCCTCGCCGGAACCATGAGGGTGCTGCCGCGTCGATCGGTTCACAGCTCGAATCCGGCGGGGAACGGGTCGCGCGGGTCCAGGAAGTACTGGGCGGTGCCGGTGATCCAGGCCCGCCCGGTGATCGACGGCACGACCGCGGGCTCGCCGCCCACCGTGGTCTCCTCCAGGAGCCGGCCGATGAACCGGGTGCCGATGAACGACTCGTTCACGAACTCCCGGCCGAGCGGCAGTTCGCCGCGGGCGTGCAACTGGGCCATGCGGGCGCTGGTGCCGGTGCCGCAGGGCGAGCGGTCGAACCAGCCCGGGTAGATGGCCATGGCGTGCCGCGAGTGGTGGGCGTCGGAGCCCGGGGCGGCGAAGTAGACGTGGTGGCAGCCGCGGATGCGGTCGTCCGCACGGTGCACGGGCTCGTCGGCGGCGTTGATCGCCTCCATGGTGGCCAGGCCGGCGGCGATGATCTCGTTCTTGGCCTTGCGGTCGAAGGGCAGGCCGTAGTGGTCGAGGTTCACCATGGCGTAGAAGTTGCCGCCGTACGCGAGGTCGTACGGGATCTCCCCGAACCCCGGCACGCTCACCTTCGCCTCCAGCCGGTCGCTGTAGGAGGGCACGTTGCGCAGCGTCACCGACATCGCCATGCCGTCCTCGACGGCCACGTCCACCTCGACCAGCCCGGCCGGCACTTCCAGGCGCACGGTCGTGACCGGCTCGACGACCTCCACCATGCCCGTCTCGACCAGCACGGTCGCCACCCCGATCGTGCCGTGCCCGCACATCGGCAGCAGCCCCGACACCTCGATGAACAGCACGCCCCAGTCGGCGTCCGGCCTGGTGGGCGGCTGCAGGATGGCGCCGCTCATGGCCGAGTGGCCGCGCGGTTCGGTCATGAGCAGCGTGCGGATGTGGTCGAGGTTGTCGCGGAAGTAGACCCGCCGCTCGGCCATGCTCGCGCCGGGGATCACGCCGATGCCGCCGGTGATGACCCGGGTGGGCATGCCCTCGGTGTGGGAGTCGACGGCGTGGAACACGCGTTTGGTCCTCATCGCAGCCCTTCTGCCAGTGCCTTCTCGGTCGCCGCCCGCACGATAGCGGCCTGCTCGTCCGTCAGCGGCTGCCGGGGGTGCCTGCACGGGCCTCCGTGGCGGCCGGCGAGGTCCATGGACAGCTTGATGGCCTGCACGAACTCGGTCTTGGAGTCCCAGCGCAGCAGCGGATGCAACGTCCGGTAGAGGGGCAGCGCGCTCTCCACGTCCCCGGCGAGCGCGGCGCGGTAGAGGGCGGCGCTGGAGGCGGGCAGCGCGTTGGGGTACCCGGCGATCCAGCCGACCGCCCCGGCCACGCCGAGCTCCAGCAGCACGTCGTCGGAGCCGACCAGCAGGTCCAGGCCGGGCGCGAGCTCGGCGATCTCGTACGCGCGCCGCACGTCCCCGCTGAACTCCTTGACCGCCACGATCAGCCCCTCCTCGTGCAGCCTGGCCAGCAACGCCGGGGTCAGGTCCACTTTGGTGTCATAGGGGTTGTTGTAGGCCACGATCGGCATGCCCGCCTTGGCCACCTCGCGGTAGTGCTCGACCACGGAGCGCTCGTCGGCCCGGTAGGAGTTGGGCGGCAGCAGCAGCACCGAGCCGCAGCCGGCCTCGCCCGCCTGCTCGGCCCAGTGGCGCGACTCCGCGGCGCCGTAGGCGCTCACGCCCGCCATCACGTTGGGGCCGCCGACGGCCTCGACGGCGGTCTCGATCACCTTGGCCCGCTCCTGCGGGCTGAGCGTCTGGTACTCGCCGAGCGAGCCGTTCGGCACGACGCCGTCGCAGTCGTTGGCGACCAGCCAGCGGCAGTGCCCGGCGAAGCCGTCGTGGTCTATCGACAGGTCCTCGCGCAGGGGCAGCGCGGTGGCCACCATGAGGCCGTGCCAGGGCTTGCTGCGGTTTTCCATCGGGAAGTCCTCCATGAGTTCGGGGGTTCAGTTCGGTTCGTCAAGGGAGGCGAGGGCGCCGAGGGTGACGGGCTGGGCGATGGGGCGGCGGGGCGGCTGGGGCTTCTCTCCCGCCAGGCAGGCGACGGCGTGGCCGCAGATGCGGCCTTGGCACCAGCCCATGCCGGGGCGGGCCAGGAGTTTGACGGAGCGCGCGTCGGTGGCGCCGAGGCGTTGCGCCTCCCGTACGGCGGCCAGCGGCACTTCCTCGCACCGGCACACGATCGTGTCGTCGCGCAACCACCCCTGCCAGCCCGCCTGTACGGGGTAGGCCCGCTGCAACGCCTCCCCGAACGCCCGCCACCGCTCCCGCCGCCGCATCAGCACGGGGGGAACCTCCTGGGAGGCGATGGAGCGGCCCGCGATGCGGCCCTCCAGCTCGGCCAGCCGCCACCCGCCGACGCCGGCCGGCTCCCCGGCCGCCCAGACGCCGGGCACCGTGGTGCGCAGCGTGTCGTCCACGTTCAGCACGGGGCTGCCGTCCACGTCGTGCCGGGTCACGCACCCGAGCTGCGTGCCCAGTTCGATCTGCGGCACGAACCCGTAGCCCACGGCCACGGCGTCGCATTCGACGACCCGGGTGGCCAGAACGTTCCAGTCCTGGTCGAGGCGGGCCACGGTGACGGCCTCCACCTCGCGCTCCCCGTGGGCGGCGACCACGGCCTGCCGCGTCCGGTACGGCACCCGATGCCGGGCCAGGGCGGCCGCGTACCCCGCCGCCTCCCCGGCCTTCCCCAGGGCCAGCAGTGGATGACGGCCCAGCCCGAGGCCGCCGTTGGCCTCGTGCACACCGAGCACCCGAGCCCCCGCCCCGGCCAGCCCCGTGGCCACGGGCAGCAGGAACGGCCCCGTGCCGGAGACGACGATCCGCCGCCCCGCCACGACTCCCGCGCCCTTGAGCAGCGCCTGCGCGCCTCCGGCGGTGAGCACTCCTGGCAGGTCCCAGCCGGGGAAGGGCAGCGGGCGGTCGTGCGCCCCGGTCGCGATCAGCAACCGCCGCGCCCGCAACTCCACGGCCCGCTCGCCTGAGGAGTCCCGGGTCAGGCAGTGGACGAGCAGGTCGCCGTCCGGCTCGCGGGAGACGTTCCACACCTGGTGCCGCGTCAGCACCTCGCCCCGCGCCTCGAACGCGCGCGCCTGCCGCAGGAACCGGTCCAGCCCGGGGGCCGCCTTGGGAACGGCGGTGTGCCGGAAGTACTGGCCGCCGAGCCGCGGCCCGGAGTCCACCAGCGCCACCCGCAGCCCGGCCAGCGCCGCCGTGAGCGCGCCCGCCACCCCGGCGGGCCCGCCGCCGGCCACCACGAGGTCGTACGTCACGCCGTCGTCACCTCATCCCCCGGCGAAGCCTCCAGCAGGCAGGCCCGCTCAGGCTCCCGCCCGTTGACCGAGATCAGGCAGTCGAAGCAGACGCCGATCCCGCAGAACAGCCCGCGCTGCCGGCCACCGAACCGGGTGGTCCGCCACGACCGCACCCCGGCCGCGTGCAGCGCCGCGCCGATCGTCTGCCCCGTCACGACCGGCACCGGCCGGCCGTCCACGGTGATGTCGAAACTCACGTCGGAACTCACGCGGCCTCCTGGGAGGTGAAGCGGTCGGGGCGGAAGGGGCTCAGGTCCAGGTCGGGCCGCTCGCCGGCGATGAGCTGGGCGAGCAGGTGCCCGGTGGCCGGGGCGAGCCCGATGCCGGCCCCCTCGTGCCCGCACGCGTGGTACAGCCCCGGCGCGCGGGGGTCGGCGCCGATGACGGGCAGGTGGTCGGGGCAGTACGGCCGGAACCCGCAGTACGACCTGATGGCCCGCACGTCGCGCAGCGCCGGGAACAGCGCCACCGCCTGCGCGGCCAGCCGTGCCAGGACCGGCACCGACGTCGTGCGGTCGAACCCGACCCGCTCCCTGCTGGCCCCGATGAGCACGGTCCCCGCGGGCGTGCCCTCGACGACGGCCGAGGTCTCCAGTCCGGCGGAGTCGCTGGCCACGTTCGTCACGTAGGCGGCGGTGTAGACCTTGTGCCTGATGAGAGGTTCGAGCAGCGGCTCGGTGACGAGGATGAACCCGCGTCTGGGCCGGACCGGCAGGTCCACGCCCGCCAGCGCGGCCACCTCGCCGCCCCAGGTGCCGGCCGCGTTGACGACGGCGCCGCCGAGCAGGTCGCCGTGCGAGGTGCGCACGCCGGTCACGCGCTCTCCCGACCGGAGGACCCCGGTCACCGTGACGCCGAGGCGCAGCCGCAGCGTGCCGTGACCGAAGCTGTCGGCCCCGTGCCTGAGCAGGGCGGCGGCGGCCAGCATGGGCTGCACCTGCGCGTCCTGCGGGTAGTAGACGCCACCGGCCAGGCCCTCGGCCAGGTGCGGCTCGTAGTCGCGCAGCTCCGACGCGGGCACAAGCGAGTGCTCCAGGCCCTGCTTGGCGACCAGGCCGGTGAGCTGCCGCTGGACCTCCTCGGTCTCGGCGACGACGAGCCCGCCTTTGGGCTCGAACTCGAACCCTTGCCCCGTCGGTGAGCCCGTCAGTGAGCCCGCGAGTGAGCGCCACAGCCGGTTCGACAACACGGCCAGGTCCAGCTCGGGCCCCGGTTCCTTGTCGGACACCAGCACGTTGCCCTCGCCCGAGCCCGTCGTGCCACCCGCCACGGGTCCCCGGTCGACCACGGTCACGTCGAGACCCGCGCGCGCGGCGTAATAGGCACAGGCCGCGCCCACCACTCCGGCGCCGACCACGATCACGTCGGACATCCCCACCTCCACCCAGTAATATGTCACATACCTTGGGGTCTTGAGAAGCCTGTTCCCGATGGCGGGACCGACCGGACCGGCCCCTACCATCGATGTCGTGAAGCTACCCACGGACAACCCCAACCCCCTCGTGCGTTTTCTGCTGTCCTTCTGGGCGCCCAGCGCCCGGTCGATGCGCGGCTGGGCGATGGCGTCCGTGGTGGTCAACGCGGGGATCACGGTGACCGGGGCGGGCGTGCGCGTCACGGCCTCCGGGCTCGGCTGCCCGACCTGGCCGAGGTGCACGCCCGACAGCTTCGTCCCGGTGTTGCACCCCGAGGTCGACCCGCTCAACATGGCCGTGGAGTTCGGCAACCGGCTGCTGACGTTCCTGGTGCTGGCCGTGGGCGTGGCGTGCGTGCTGGCCGCGCTGCGGATGGCGCCGCGCCGCACCTCGCTGGTGCGCCTGGCCTGGCTGCAGCCGGTCGGCATCCTCGCCCAGGCCCTGTGGGGCGGGCTGGTGGTCAACACGATGCTCAACCCGTTCACCGTGGGCACGCACTACCTCATCTCCAGTGGGCTGATCGCCGCCTGCTGGCTGCTGTACGCGCGTGCCGGCGAGGCGGACGGCCCCGTGCGGCGGGTGGCGCACCGCGACATCCGCAGGCTCGGTCACGTGCTGCTCGCGGCGGTGTTCGCGCTGCTGGTGGCCGGGGTGGCGGTCAGCGGCACGGGCCCGCACTCGGGCGATGAGATGGCCTCGCGCTTCGACCTCGACATCGAGGCGGTGGCCCGCTTCCACGCCGACGTGGCCTACGTCGTGGTGGGGCTGACGTTCGCGCTGATGTTCGCCCTGCGCGTGACCAACGCGCCCAGTGCGGCCAGGCGGGCGGCGCTGGGGCTGCTCGGGGTGGAGCTGCTGCAGGGCGTGATCGGCTACACGCAGTACTTCCTGGCCGTGCCGGCCGCGCTGGTCCTGCTGCACGTCATCGGCTCGACCCTGGTCTGGATCGCCGCGCTCAGGGTCGTCACCTCGCTGCGCACCCGCGACCCGGAGTCCGCCTCCGTCGCCCACTCCCCCACCGAAGCAGCCGCCGCCGTCTGATCGGATATGCCAGGGTATGTGGTGTTAGGTCCGCCACTCCCCCGGCCTCGATGGGGTGCGATTTGCTGGGAAAAGTCCGCCCCGCTCGGAAGACGCTGCGCCGCGTGTACCAGGGGCTGGTGGTGGTCAGCGTGCTCGCCCTGGCGCCCATGACGTGGGCCTGGCTGAGCAGCTCGGGGCACCGGGCGATGGCCGAGGACCAGGGCTGGCAGGCGCGGGTGCCGCGAACGCAGGCCGCACTCGTGCTGGGAGCGGGCCTGTACGGCACGCGGCCCACCCCGATGCTGGCCCGCAGGCTCGACATCGCCGCCGACCTGTACAAGAGCGGCAAGGTACGGGCACTGCTGCTGTCGGGCGACAACAGCCGCAAGGAGTACGACGAGCCGACGGCCATGCGCGACTACCTGCGCGCCAGGGGCGTGCCCGACGCCGTGATGGTGCTGGACTACGCCGGGTTCGACACGTGGGACTCGTGCGTGCGGGCGCGCAAGGTCTTCGGCGCCGACCGGATCACGGTGGTGACCCAGGAGTTCCACATCCCCAGGGCGGTGACGTTGTGCCGGACGGCGGGGCTGGAGGCGTTCGGGGTGGGTGACGACTCGGTCAGGCGCTGGGCCTCCACCACCTACGCCTACGCCGCCCGCGAGTTGTTCGCCACCGCCAAGGCGTTCGCCGACGCCATGGTCCTGCACTCCGACCCGATCTATCCGGGGCCGCGCGAGGTCTCGCTCACCCGCATCCTGGCTCAGCCCGGAGCGCCGGGCGCGTAACCCAGCGGTCCTGGCTCAGCCGGGAACGCCGGGCTCTTGGCTCAGCCGGGAGCTCCGGGCGCGTAGCCGGGCGGTGGGGAGCCCCTGGCCACCGACCTGGCGTGCATCGACGGCACCGGGAAGTCCGCGCGGGCGGTGCTCATGCACTCCAGCAGCGCGCGCTGCTCCTCATGGAAGGTGTGCTCGTCGACCATGCGGCGGGCCGCCCGCTCGTGCAGCAGCCCGAGCTCGGTGGCGGCGAGCTGGTAGTCGCGCATCGCGCGCAGCCCCCGCTTGCCGCCGTGGGCGCGGGCCCACTGCCTGGCCTGACGGCGCCGGGAGAACGTCGCGAGCATGTAGATGTCAGCCTGCGTGACCAGCTTCGTCGGCTCGTACGGCGGCAGAAAACGCTGGATGAGCGCCACGATGCGCCGCCGGTCCCTGAACACCACGCCGACGAGCACCACCAGCACGACCAGCAGCGCCAGGTAGGCCACCACGAGCCCGGGGAAACCGCCGTAGGAGGCCAGGCCGTTCCACAACCCGTGCAGGATCATCGCTCCCGACCAGCCCGCCAGCACGTAGGTGACCCGCTCGGGCCCGCTGCGCTGGGCCGCGTACGCGACGGCGACCCCGATCATCGAGCTGAACAGCGGATGCGCCAGCGGCGACAGGATGCCGCGCAGCACCACCGTGACCGCCAGCCCCTTGACGCCCGAGGTGGACAGCGCGCCGAGGTAGTAGCTGACGTTCTCGCTCATGGCGAAGCCGAGCCCGACCATGCTGGCGTAGATGACGCCGTCGGTCGGCCCGTCCAGCTCGGCGCGGCGGAACTTGAGCAACCCCAGCAGCACCAGCCCCTTCATCGTCTCCTCCACCACGGGCGCGCCGAAGGTGGCCGCGAGATTGCGGGCGCTGGCCTCGGACAGCTTGGCGGTGTCGATGATGTAGTGCAGGTTGAGCGAGTTGATCACGCCGGCGACCAGCACCGCGATGCCCGCCCCCCAGGCGAAGGCGAAGATCAGGTTGCTGCGCGGCTCCGGCTCCATGCGGTCCAGCGCCAGCACCGCCGCCAGCAGCAGCGGAACCGGCGCCAGCGCCAGCGCGAGGGCGATGAAGAACTGCACCGGCGCGCCGTTGAACACGTCGAAGGAGAACGAGACCAGGGCGCATATGCCGGTGAGGACCAGCCCGATGATCAACGCGAACGATGGGCGGTCCTTCAACACCCAGCGTGGATCACGGGTCGCCATAGGGTGACTTTAACGGATCAGAGTGCCGGGGTCCGTGCGGGTCGGCGCAGTGCGGGTCGAGGCCGGGAACGCCGTGATCGACCTGGAGCGTCGTGTGGCCGATCTGGAACCGCTCGTGCAGCAGGTCCGCGAGCCGTGTGCGCACCTGGTGACAGTCCGAGCCCTTCGAGACGATCACGTGGGCCGACAGCGTGGGGTACCCACTCGTCACCGTCCAGACATGGAGGTCGTGCACCTCCTCCACGTCCCGCTCGGCGGCCAGCAGCCGGCCGATCTCGTCGGGGTCGAGGTCGTCGGGCGCCGCCTGGAGCAGCACGCGGCCCGAGTCGCGCAGCAGCCCCCAGCCGGCCTTGAGCATGAGCGCGGCCACGACGAGGGCGGCGATCGCGTCGGCCTGGCGGAAGCCGGTCAGCCAGACGACGAGGCCGGCCACGGCGGTGGCGATGAAGGCGTACATGTCGTTGAGCACGTGCTGGAAGGCGCCCTCGACGTTGAGGCTGCGCCGGTTCGCCTTGGACAGCAGCCAGGCGGCCAGCGCGTTGACGGCGATCCCGGCCACGGCGGTGACCACCACGACCGGGCCGTGCACGTCGGGCGGCTCCAAGAGCCTGCGCACGCTCTCATAGACGAAGTACGCCACCAGCAGCAGCAGCGTCACCCCGTTGATCTGCGCGGAGAGGATCTCGGCCCGCTTGTAGCCGAAGGTGTAGGCGCCCTTGGCCGGCCTGGCGGCGACGCGCATGGCGATCAGCGCCAGCCCGATGGCCGTGGCGTCGGTCAGCATGTGGGCGGCGTCGGAGATCAGCGCGATCGAGTTGGCGACCACACCGGCGACCACCTCGACCACCATGTAGCCGAGGATGAGCGCCAGCGCGCCGACCAGGTAACGCTTGTCGGCGTCCGCGTTCAGCGCGTGCCCGTGCCCATGACCGTGGCCATTGCCGGGCCCGTGATCCCCGCTCATCCGGTCTCCCTCAGGTGCTCCCGGCTCAGGTCGAGCAGCATGCGGACGTGGGCGTCGGCCAGCCGGTAGTAGATCATCCGCCCGGCCCTGCGGCTGGCCACGATGCCCGCCGTACGCAGCAGGCGCAGGGCGTGCGAGACGGCCGTGTCGGTCACCTCCACCGCGTCCGACAGGTCGCACACGCACAACTCCCCCGCCTCCAGCAGCGCGTAGAGCAGCCGGGCCCTCGTGGGGTCGCCGAGCAGGCGGAACAGCTCCGCCAGCCGCGTGGCCTCTTCAGGGGTGACGAGCCTGTCACGGGTGGCCGCGACCCTGGCCGCGTCGGGCTCCTGCACCACGCACCCGTCCAGCCCCGCCACAACACCTGAAGAGCTATTCATATGTGCATGATAAGGGCGGAGAAAAGCCCGGCGCAACGGCCGGGCGGGAAAGGTCAGGCCAGGAGCGGGTCGATCGCCACGGCCAGGAACAGCAGCGCCAGGTAGGCGTTGGACCAGTGGAAGAACCGCATGGGCCGCAGGTCGACACCGCTCTTGCCGGAGTTGAGCCGGCCCAGCAGGCGGTGCACCTCCCACAGGCACATGACGCCGAGCACGGCGGCCACGATCGGGTAGAACAGCGTGGTGCCGGCCACCGGCCACAAGGCCAGCGAGCACAGCACGGTGGCCCAGGTGTAGGCGATCGACTCCAGCACCACCCGCCGCTCGGTGGCCACCACCGGCAACATCGGCACCTTGGCGGCCGCGTAGTCCTCCTTGTAACGCATGGCCAGCGTCCAGGTGTGCGGCGGCGTCCAGAAGAACACCACCCCGAACAACACCAGCGGCGCCCAGTCGAGCCGGTCGGTGATGCCCGCCCAGCCGATCATCACCGGCATGCAGCCCGCGATGCCGCCCCAGACGATGTTCTGGGCCGTGCGCCGCTTGAGGATCATCGAGTAGACCAGCACGTAGAACAGGATCGCCGCGAGCGACAACACCGCGGCCAGCCCGTTCGTGGTCAGCCACAGCCCGGCCGTGGACAGGGCGCCCAGGACGATGCCGAAGATCAGCGCGCCGCGGGGCGAGACCTGGTGCCTGGCCAGCGGCCTGCGGCGGGTGCGGCGCATCATCTGGTCGATGTCGCGGTCCACGTAGCAGTTGAGCGCGTTGGCGCTGCCCGCCGATAGGGTGCCGAACACCATGACCGAGATCGACGTCCACAGCGGCGGCAGGCCGCCCGCGGCGAGGAACATCACCGGCAGCGTCGTGATCAGCAGCAGCTCGATGATCCGCGGCTTGGTGAGCGCTATGTAGGCCTTGATGGTCGTGCCGATCGAGCGCGGCGCCTCCACCTGTGGTGATGGGGCCGTGGCCTGCCTGTTGGTCAGCACCGTCAAGGCGCTTCCAGCCTGTGCGGAGTCAACGCGTAACCTCTGAATAAGAGCGGATCCATGGGTGGGCGCCGTGGCGCCCCTGCGAACAAACAAACTGTAGTCGCAGGGTCGGCCGGTCCGGCCAATGGGGGGCTTGCGCCGTACATGGACACGCGCGGGTGGAATGGGAATCGATCGCCCGCTCCACTCGGTTAGGGTCCCGTGTAGGCGCGGGCCGCGCAACCTGCGACCGGCCGCTGCACGCGGCCCGCCGTGGGCGGGACAGCCAACAATGACAACTAGATTCCGGAGATCGAGCACTTGAGCACCGAACTCGTGCCAACCCTTGAATGGACCGACCTGGACAAGCAGGCGGTCGATGTCGTTCGGGCCCTGGCGATGGACGCAGTGGAGAAGGCGGGCTCGGGTCACCCCGGCACCGCCATGAGCCTGGCCCCCGCCGCATACCTGCTGTTCCAGCGTGTGATGCGCCACGACCCGACCGATCCCGGCTGGATCGGGCGCGACCGGTTCGTGTTGTCCTGTGGCCACAGCAGCCTGACGCTCTACATCCAGCTCTACCTGTCGGGCTACGGACTGACGCTCGACGACCTGAGGCGCCTGCGCCAGTGGGACAGCCTGACGCCCGGCCACCCCGAGCACGGCCACACCGCCGGCGTGGAGACCACGACAGGGCCGCTGGGCCAGGGCCTGGGCAACGCGGTCGGCATGGCGATGGCGGCCCGCCGCGAGCGCGGCCTGTTCGACCCCGACGCCGAGCAGGGCGCCTCGCCGTTCGACCACAACATCTGGTGCTTCGTCAGCGACGGCGACATCGAGGAGGGCATCAGCCACGAGGCCAGCTCCCTCGCCGGCCACCAGAAGCTGGGCAACCTCATCGTCATCTGGGACGACAACCACATCTCCATCGAGCACGACACGCTGATCGCCAAGTCCGAGGACGTGGTCAAGCGTTACGAGGCCTACGGCTTCCACACCGAGAGCGTCGACTGGACCGTCACCGGCGACTACGTCGAGGACGTCCAGGCCCTCTACGCCGCCCTGGAGGCGGCCAAGTCGGAGACCGACCGGCCGTCGTTCATCCGGCTGCGCACGATCATCGGCTGGCCCGCGCCCAACAAGCAGAACACCGGCGACGTCCACGGCTCCGCCCTGGGCGAGGCCGAGGTCGCCGCCACCAAGGAAGTGCTGGGCATGGACCCGGCTAAGACCTTCGACGTGCCGGCCGAGGTGCTGGCGCACGCCCGCGGCATCGCCCAGCGCGGCCGCGCCGACCACGCCGAGTGGGAGAAGTCCTACGCCGACTGGCGCCTGGCCAACCCCGAGCGCGCCGCCGAGCTCGACCGCATCTCCCACCGCGAGCTGCCGGCCGGGTGGGCCACCGCGCTGCCGTCGTTCGAGACGGGCAAGTCGGTCGCCACCCGCAAGGCCTCCGGCGAGGTGCTCAACGCGCTGGCGCCGGTGCTGCCCGAGCTGTGGGGCGGCTCGGCCGACCTGGCCGGGTCCAACAACACCACGATGAAGGGCGAGCCGTCCTTCATCCCCGAGGAGTTCCAGACCAAGGACTTCCCCGGCAACCGCTACGGCCGCACGCTGCACTTCGGCATCCGCGAGCACGCCATGGGCGCGATTCTCAACGGCATCGCCCTGCACGGCGGCACCCGCCCCTACGGCGGCACGTTCCTGGTCTTCTCCGACTACATGCGGCCCTCGGTGCGCCTGGCCGCGCTGATGAAGCTGCCGGTCACCTACGTGTGGACGCACGACTCCATCGGCCTGGGCGAGGACGGCCCGACCCACCAGCCGATCGAGCACCTGTGGGCGCTGCGCGCGATCCCCGGCCTCGACGTGGTGCGCCCGGCCGACGCCAACGAGACCGCCTACGCGTGGAAGACCGTGCTGGAGCACACCGACCGGCCCGCCGCCCTGGCGCTGACCCGGCAGAACCTGCCGGTCTTCGAGGGCACCAGCGCCGACGGCGTGGCCCACGGCGGCTACGTGCTGCGCGAGGCGTCCGACGGGCAGCCGAAGGTCATCCTCATCGCCACCGGCAGCGAGGTGGAGATCGCGGTGAACGGCCGCGATCTGCTCGAAGCTCAGGGCATCCCCACACGGGTGGTCTCGATGCCGTGTGTCGAGTGGTTCAAGGGGCAGGATTCCGCATACAGGCAGACGGTTCTGCCCTCCTCGATCCGGGCTCGTGTCGCGGTCGAGGCGGGCATCGCGCTCGGCTGGCACGAATACGTCGGCGAGTGCGGCGAAGTGGTCAGCCTCGAACACTTCGGTGCCTCTGCGCCGTACAGGACTTTGTACGAGCAGTTCGGGCTGACGGCGGACCGCGTGGCTGCGGCGGCCAAGGCGAGCCTGGCCAAGCTGGGTCAGGACAAGGGCGAGACGACGGGAAACTGAAGAAGCGATGAGCGAGATCCTCAACAAGCTGTCCGGCCAGGGTGTTGCCATCTGGCTCGACGACATCAGCCGTGAGCGCCTGCGCAGCGGCAACCTCGAACAGCTGATCCGCGACAAGAACGTCGTCGGGGTGACCTCCAACCCGACGATCTTCGCCAACGCGCTCAGCAAGGGCGACGCCTACAACGCCCAGCTCCACGACCTGGCCGTACGCGGCGTCGAGGTGGGCGAGGCGGTCCGTGCCATCACCGCCTACGACATCCGCTGGGCCGCCGACGTGCTGCGCCCGGTCTACGACGCCAGCGGCGGCGTGGACGGCCGCGTGTCGCTGGAGGTGGACCCGCGCCTGGCCCGCGAGAGCGAGAAGACGATCGCCGAGGCGCGTGCGCTGTGGTGGATGGTGGACCGGCCCAACCTGTTCATCAAGATCCCGGCCACGGTCGAGGGCCTGCCCGCGATCACGCAGGCGATCTCCGAGGGCATCAGCGTCAACGTCACGCTGATCTTCTCCCTTGAGCGCTACCGCGCGGTCATGGACGCCTGGCTCGCCGGTCTCGAAGCCGCGCAGGCCAAGGGCCTCAACCTGGCCACGATCGAGTCGGTGGCCTCCTTCTTCGTCAGCCGCGTGGACACCGAGATCGACAAGCGGCTCGACAAGCTGGGCAAGCCGGAGCTCAAGGGCAAGGCGGGCGTGGCCAACGCGCGCCTGGCGTACGCGGCGTTCGAGGACGTGGTGAACTCCGAGCGCTGGCAGCGCCTGCGCGCGGCGGGCGCCAGGCCGCAGCGGCCGCTGTGGGCCTCGACCGGCGTCAAGAACCCCGAATACTCCGACACCCTCTACGTCGACCAGCTCGTCGCGCCCGGCACCGTCAACACGATGCCGGAGAAGACGCTCGACGCCACGGCCGACCACGCCAACATCACCGGCGACACCGTCCGCCCGTTCTACGAGCAGGCCTGGAACACCATGGCCGCGCTCAAGGACGCCGGCGTCGACTACGACGACGTGGTGAAGGTGCTGGAGGACGAGGGCGTGGAGAAGTTCGAGGCGTCCTGGAACGAGTTGCTCGAGAGCGTCACGAAGAACCTGGTTCCGTGATGGAGGTCTCCTACCGCGAGGAGGGGGTGGCCTCGGCCGCCTCCTCCGTCGCGGGGCGCCTCGTCGCCGACGGCGTGCCCTCGCGGCTCGCCGGCGGCGACCCCACGTTGTGGGGTGAGGACGCCGAGGCGGAGGCGGCGGTCAGGCTCGGCTGGCTGACCCTGCCCCGCTCCTCCCGCGAGCTCCTGCCCACTCTGGGCGGGCTCGCCGGGAGGGCCCGCGCCGAGGGCCTGACGAATGTGGTCCTGGCCGGGATGGGCGGTTCGTCGCTGGCGGCGCAGGTCATCTGCGACACCGCCGACGTGCCGCTCACCGTGCTCGACACGACCGACCCCGGGCAGGTCCGCCGGGCCCTGACGGACCAGCTCGAGGCCACGGTCGTGGTGGTGGCCAGCAAGAGCGGCTCGACCCTGGAGACCGGCTGCCTGCTGCGGATCTACGAGCGGCTCTTCGCCGACGCGGGTCTCCCGCCCCGCATCGTGGTGGTCACCGACCCGGGCTCCCGGCTGGAGCGCCTGGCGGTGGAGTCCGGCTACGACCTCGTGCTCGCCTCCCCCGACGTGGGCGGCCGCTACTCGGCGCTGTCGGCGTTCGGGCTGGTGCCCGCCGCGCTGGCGGGGGCCGATGTGGAGCGGCTGCTCGACGACGCGGAAGAGGTGCTGCCGCTGCTGTCGCGCGACACCGGCAACCCCGGGCTCGACCTGGGGGCCGCGCTCGGCGGCGCGGCGCTGGCCGGGCGCGACAAGCTGGTGCTCGAAGACCAGCTCACGGCCATCAACGGGCTGCCCGACTGGATCGAGCAGCTCGTGGCCGAGTCCACCGGCAAGCGGGGCAGGGGCATCCTGCCGGTCGTGAACGCCTACCCCAACGGGACGGGCGACGAGCTGGTCGTGGCGATCGAGTCCGACGGCGGCGACGTGCGCGTGGACGGGCCGCTGGGCGCGCAGTTCCTGGTCTGGGAGTACGCCACCGCGATCGCCGCGCTGCTCCTCGACGTCGACCCCTTCGACCAGCCCAACGTGGCCGAGTCGAAGGAGAGCACGACGGCCCTGCTGGACCTGCCCGACCTGCCGACCGGCGCGCCCGCGTTCGTGGACGGCCCGGTCGAGGTGTACGGGTCGGCGACGGCCAAGGACCTGCCGGGGCTGTTCGTCGAGTTGCTGCGCGCGATCCCCGACGACGGCTACCTGGCGGTCATGGCCTACCTGGACCGGCTGGCGGCCTTCGACGCGCCGATGCCCGAAGGGGCCGACTTCGAGCAGATGACCGACGCCTGGATGATGGCCGACCCGGCGACGTTGCGGGCGCTGCTGGCGCTGCGCACCGACCGGCCGGTGACGTTCGGCTGGGGGCCGCGGTTCCTGCACTCGACCGGCCAGTACCACAAGGGCGGGCCCCAGAACGGGGTGTTCCTGCAGATCACCGGGGTGGTGGGCGAGGACGTCGCCGTGCCCGGGAGTTCCTATACGTTGGGCCGGCTCCAGCTCGCCCAGGCGCTCGGCGACCTGGCGGCGCTGGAGACCCGCGGGCGTCCGGCCGTACGCCTGCATTTGACCGACCGCGCGGCTGGAGTCGCGCGTTTGCTCGCAGCCGCACAGGAGGCTTGAGATGACAGAACCGGCAGCACCCGCGGAGGAAGCCGTCACCGTGGCGGCGGCCGTCGCGGGCACAGCCACCACCTTGGAGGTCGCGGCCGCCAACCCGTTGCGTGATCCGCGTGACAAGCGGCTGCCCCGGGTGGCGGGACCGTGTGTGATGGTGTTGTTCGGCGTGACGGGTGACCTGGCCAAGCGCAAGCTGTTGCCGGCGATTTACGACCTGGGGAACCGTGGGCTGCTACCGCCCGGATTCTCGCTGGTCGGGTTCGCCCGGCGCGATTGGAAGGACCAGGATTTCGCCCAGTTGACGCACGACGCCGTCAAGGCGCATGCCAGGACGCCCTTCCGCGAGGAGGTCTGGAAGCAGCTCCGCGAGGGCATCCATTTCGTGCCTGGCGAGTTCTCCGACGACGGGGCGTTCGACGCGCTGGCCATGGCCTTGGCTGAGATCGACGAGACCCGGGGCACGGGCGGAAACTACGCTTTCTACCTGTCCGTGCCGCCGAAGTTCTTCCCCGCCGTGGTGGAGCAGCTCAAGCGGACGGGATTGTCCGAGGCTCCCGACGGCTCCTGGCGGCGGGTGGTCATCGAGAAGCCGTTCGGGCACGACCTGCGGTCGGCCCACGAGCTGAACGAGATCACCACCTCGGCCTTCCCGGAGAGCTCGATCTTCAGGATCGACCACTACCTGGGCAAGGAGACCGTCCAGAACATCATGGCGCTGAGGTTCGCCAACAACCTCTACGAGCCCATCTGGAACCGCAGCTTCGTCGACCACGTGCAGATCACGATGGCCGAGGACATCGGCATCGGGGGGCGCGCGGGCTACTACGACGGCATCGGCGCGGCCCGCGACGTGATCCAGAACCACCTGCTCCAGCTGCTCGCGCTGGTCGCGATGGAGGACCCGACCTCCTTCGACGCCTCCGCGCTGCGGCGGGAGAAGGAGAAGGTGCTCAAGGCCGTGCGGCTGCCGGCCAACCTGGGGCTCAACACCGCGCGCGGGCAATACTCGGCGGGCTGGCAGGGCGGCGAGAAGGTCGTCGGCTACCTGCAGGAGGACGGCATCTCGCAGGAGTCCACTACCGAGACCTACGCCGCCGTCAAGCTGGAGATCGCCAACCGGCGCTGGGCCGGGGTGCCGTTCTACCTGCGCACCGGCAAGCGCCTGGGCCGGCGCGTGACCGAGGTGGCGGTGGTGTTCCAGCGGGCGCCGCACCTGCCCTTCAGCAAGGACGACACGGAGATCCTGGGCCAGAACGCCCTGGTGGTGCGGGTCCAGCCGGACGAGGGCATCACGGTGCGGTTCGGCTCGAAGGTGCCGGGGACGGCGATGGAGGTGCGCGACGTCTCCATGGACTTCGCCTACGGGGAGTCGTTCCTGGAGTCGTCGCCGGAGGCGTACGAGCGGCTGCTGCTCGACGTCATGATCGGTGATCCGCCGCTCTTCCCGCACCAGCGGGAGGTGGAGCTGTCGTGGAAGATCCTCGACCCGATCGAGGAGTTCTGGGCCACGCAGGGCCAGCCGGAGGGCTACGAGTCCGGTTCGTGGGGGCCGGAGTCGGCCGACGCCATGATGGCCCGCGACGGCCGCGTGTGGAGGAGGCTCTAGATGACGACGTTCATGCTGACCGACACGACGGCCGGGAAGATCTCCGCCCAGTTCACGCACCTGCGCCACCAGATGGGCGCGCCCGCCATCGGCATGGTGCTGACGCTGGTGGTGGTGTGCGAGGAGCGCCACCAGTACGACGCGCTGCGCGCGGCCACCGAGGCGGCCCGCGAGCACCCCTCGCGCATCATCGTGGTGATCAACCGTGAGCCCGACGAGGCCATCAGGCTCGACGCGGAGCTGCGGATCGGCGAGAACACGCCCGGCGAGGTCGTGATACTGCGCCTGTACGGCGAGCTCACCCAGCACGCCGACTCCGTGGTCAGCCCGCTGCTGCTGCCCGACACGCCCGTGGTGGCCTGGTGGCCGGGCGCGGCCCCCGACGTGCCGTCCAAGGACGCGATCGGGGCGCTGGCGCAGCGGCGCATCACCGACGCCAAGGGCTTCGACGACGGCGGCGTGAAGTCGCTGGTGACCCGGGCCAAGGGCTACGCCCGCGGTGACACGGACCTGGCCTGGGCCCGGCTGACGCCGTGGCGCAGCCTGCTGGCCGCCGCGTTCGACCAGCCCGTGGGCAAGGTGCGCAAGGGCGTCGTGGAGGCCTCCGCCGCGAATCCGAGCGCGCCGCTGCTGGCCGCCTGGTTGTCGGAGCGGCTCGGGGCGTCGATCAAGGTCGCGGAGTCGCAGGGCCCCGGCCTGACCGCGGTACGCCTGCAGCTCGACGACGGCGAGCTCAAGGTGGCCAGGACCGACGCCCGGCTGGCCACGCTCTCCCGCCCCGGCCAGCCCGACAGGAACGTGGCCCTGGCCAGACGGCAGACCTCGGAGCTGATGTCCGAGGAGCTGCGCAGGCTCGACACCGACGAGATCTACGAGACCGCGGTCAAGCGGTTCGCCAGGACGTACAAGGGATGACCGTGAGCGTTCCCAACATCGTCGTGCACCGTGACGCCGACGTCCTGGCCAAGGCCGTGGCGGCGCGGATCATCACCCGGGTGGTCGACGCGCAGTCGGCCAAGGGGTCGGCGTCGATCGTGCTGACGGGCGGCACGGTCGGCACCGCCACGCTGGCGGCCATCGCCGCCACCCCCGCCAGGGACGCCGTGGACTGGCGGCGCCTGGACATCTGGTGGGGCGACGAGCGGTTCGTCCCCGCCGGCGACAAGGAACGCAACGAGACCGGCGCCCGCGAGGCGCTGCTGGACCACGTGGACGTGGACCCGGAGCGGGTGCACGTCATGCGCGGTCCAGACTCGGGCATGACGGCCGAGGAGTCGGCCGACGCCTACGCCGCCGAGCTGCGCAGGTCCGCCAGGCCTGAGGACCACGGGCCGGTGCCGAGCTTCGATGTGATGTTGCTCGGCATGGGCCCCGACGCCCATGTGGCCTCGCTGTTCCCCGGTATGCCCGCGCTCTACGACACCCGCCCGGTGGTGGCGGTGCACGGCTCGCCGAAGCCGCCGCCGACGCGCATCACGCTGACGCTGCCCGCCATCCAGTCCTCGCGCGAGGTGTGGGTGGTGGCGGCCGGGGAGGAGAAGTCCGGCGCGGTACGTCTCGCGCTGTCCGACTCCGGCCCCGTGCAGGTGCCGGCGGCCGGGGCCAGGGGGCGGGGACGGACGTTGTTCCTGCTGGACCGGGCGGCGGCGAGCAAGATCCCGCCGCAGCTGGGACGCATGGCCTCTCCGTGAACGGGGCCGGCCTCAGCCGGTCCCGACCAGCGCGTCGATCTCCGCTTCCAGCTCCCGCTTGCGCTCCTCCCCCAGGTAGGAGGCGCGCACCCCGTTCCGCGCCAGCAGGGCCAGTTTCTCCTTCCCGAACCCGAACACCCGCGACGCCACCCGGTACTCCTCGGCCAGCGTGGTGGCGAACATGGGCGGGTCGTCGCTGTTCAGGGTCACGTACAGGCCCTCCTCCAGCATCCTGGGCAGCGGGTGGTCCTCGATGCGGCCGATCTGCCCCGTGCACAGGTTGGAGGTCGGGCACACGTCCAGCGGGAGCTGGGTCTCGCGCAGGTGGGCCACCAGGCGGGGATCCGACAGGCAGTTGATGCCGTGGCCGATGCGCTCGGCGCCGTAGCCCTCGATGACCTCCCAGATCGTCTCGGGGCCGCTCATCTCCCCGCCGTGGGGGACGCTGTGCAGGCCGGCGGCCCGGGCGGCCGAGAACGCGGAACGGTACACGTCCCGGAACTTCGCACGCTCCTGTTCGATTCCGCCGATGCCGAAACCTACCAGCGCGGCGGGAGGTTCCCGCAGGGCGTGTTCCAGGGTCACCTTGGCGGCCTCCTCGCCGAACTCGCCGGGGATGTCGAAGATGTAGGCCATCTCCACCCCGTGGTCGGTCAGCGAGCGCCTGGCGGCCAGGTCCAGGGCCTCGGTGACCTCGCGCATGGGCATGCCGACCACGTGGTGGGCGTACGGGGTGACCTGCAGCTCCACGTACCGGGCGCCCTGGGGGGCGAGGTCGCGGGCCAGGCCGAGCACCAGGGTCGCCACGTCCTCGGGCTCGCGGACCAGCGCGTTGACGGCCTGGTAGACCCGGGCGAAGTGCGGGAAGTCGGTGAAGGTGTAGAAGCGCCGCAGCTCCTGCTCCGTGACGGGGACCTGGCTGCCGGGGTGGCGGCGCGACAGTTCCAGCACGGTCGGGACCGAGGCCGAGCCCACGAGGTGGACGTGCAGCTCGACCTTGGGCAGTGCGTCGATGAAGGCGTCGATGGTCATGCGGAGACGATAAGGGCGACATTTCGTGAAAGAACAGGCTTTAGGCCGTAATTTCACATCAGAATGTTAAGTTCGGCGGCTGGGTTAGGCTGGGCCGCGTGACCAACGCCGAAGCGTACGATCGCGGCTTCGCCCACCTCACCTCCCACACCGTCGGCCCCCTCCTCGCCTCGGCGGGCAGAAACCGCGCGCCGCGCCTGCTGGACGTGGGCTGCGGCACCGGGGTGGTGACGGCCGCGGCGCTGGCCTTGGGCGCCGAGGTCACGGCCGTGGACGCCGATCCCGGCATGCTGGAGCTGATCGCCCGGCGGCATCCGTACGCGACCATCCGGCTGGCCGCGCTCCCCGAGCTGCCGTTCGAGGACGAGCAGTTCGACGTGATAGCGGGAAATTTCGTCATCAATCACGTGCCTGACACGCCTGAGGCGCTCAGCGAGCTGCACCGCGTGCTGCGCCCCGGCGGCACGATCGCCCTGACCTGGTGGAAGGCGGATGAGATGACCGCCACCAACGTCTTCGCCGAGGCCATCGCCGCCGCCCAGGTCCCCTACGATCCCCCGGTCCGGCCCTTCGCCTCCCACGACACGCCCCAGCGCTTCACCGCCCTGATGGCGGGGGCCGGGTTCAGGGAGGCGAGCGTGGAGAGCGTCAGGTGGCGACACCAGGCGGATCTCGCGGCGTGGTGGACGCACGTGGTGCGGGCGGGCGGGCCCCGGTTCGGGGTGATCGGCTGTCAGCCGCCCGAGGTCGTCGAGCGCATCAGGGGCCACTACCTGCGGCTGGCGGCGCCGTACGAGCGAGAGGGGTTTCCCGTCTGCGCCCACCTGGCCACGGCGACCAGGTGAGCCTCAGGACGCCCAGGCGCTGACCACCGGCATGAGCACGCCGTCCACCGACTCCTGCACGAACGCCTCGTCGAACGGCGGCCCCAGGAAGATCATGCGGTGCCACACCAGCGCCTCGGCCAGCCCGAACAACCGCCCGGGATCGACGGACCGGGCGAGCTCGCCGCGCTTGACGGCCCGATCGAGCAGCGCGCCCACGTCGCCGTGGTTCTTGGCCGGCATGTGGGCCCGCAGCGTGCGCGCCAGCTCCTGGTTGGACACCAGCGTCGAGGACAGCCCGATGACGACCGTGTGCTTGCGCTCCACCGCCTCGCACAACCCGCGGAAGGTCGAGCACAGGTCGCCGCGCAGCGACCCGGTGTCCTCCCCCGGCGGCGCGTCCATGTCGAAGCGCCGGCAGATGACGTCCACCACCAGCTCGGGCTTGCCCGCCCAGCGCCGGTAGATGGTGGCCTTGCTGGCCCTGGCCCGCTTGGCGATCTGGTCGACCGTCATGCGGTCGTAGCCGACCTCGGACAACAACTCCATCGTGGCGTCGAGAATGGCCCTGTCACGCCCAGGGTCGAGTGGAGCCACGTGCACGTCCTTCAGCGGTTGGCGAACTCCTCGAATCGTACGCCCGTCAGCTCCGTGGACACCTCCCACAGGCGCGCGGCCAGCTCCTCCGACCGGGCCCGCTCCGAGGGCTGGAGCAACTTGAGCTTCGGACCGAAGAACTCACCACCGCGCACGTCGGGCGAGGTGGCGGCGTAGAGCGAGGGCACGGCGCCCGCCTCGGGCGACTGGAAGATCAGGCCCATGAGCGGCTGGAGCGGCCCCAGCTTGACGATCCTGGTGGCCGTGGCCCCTGGGTGGGTGGCCACGCTCGTCAGGTCCACGCCCGCCTTCGCGGCCCGCCGCTGCAACTCCCCGGTGAACAGCAGGTTGGCGAGCTTGGAGCGCGCATAGCCGGAGACGCGGCCGTAGCGGCGTTCCATGCCCAGGTCGTCGAAGTCGATCCTGCCCGCTGCGTGCGCGTCGCTGGACACGGTCACGACGCGGGCCCCGGGACTGGCGGCCAGCCGCGGCAGCAGCAGCCCGGTGAGCGCGAAGTGGCCCAGGTGGTTGGTGCCGAACTGCATCTCGAAGCCGTCCCTGGTCTCCCGTCTGGGGAGCATGGCGACGCCGGCGTTGTTGATCAGCAGGTCCACCTTCCGCACGGTCCCGGCGAAGCGCCTGACCGAGGCCAGGTCCGCCAGGTCGAGCCTCCCGTACTCGGCCCGCGCGTCCGGCACGGCCCGCAGGATCCGCGCGACCGCCTCCTCGCCCTTGCCCTGGTCGCGTGCCGCGACGACGACGTGCGCGCCGTGCCGGGCCAGCTCCAGCGCGGTGGGCAGGCCGATGCCGCTGTTGGCGCCGGTCACGACCGCCGTCTTGCCGGTCAGGTCGGGAATGGAGGCGGGGGTCCACTTCGTCATCGCCACTCCTCAGCAGGTGTACGAAACCGTTTCGTACACCTTAGCCTAGCCGCTGCCGCGCGTGCCGCTCCTCCCGCTGCGTGACCTCCAGCCGCTGCCGGGCTTCGCCGAGCTTCTTGCGCGCCTTGGCCAGCTTCTTCTCCAGCAGCCCCACCTTCTCCGCGCGCTCGTCGTGCTCCTTGCGCGCCGTCTCCAGCTCCGCCTGCCACTCCCGGTGCGCCGCCTCGGCCTCCTCGCGTTCCTTGGCCTTCCTGGCCTCGGCTTCCTCGCGCCTCCTGGCCTCGGCCTCCTCGTCCTCGGGAGTCGTCTTCCTCTTGGCGGGCGGCCGCCCGCGCGCGATGGGCGCGGGCGCGAAACCGCTGTACTGAAGTGGCTTGACCAGATGGCCGCGGCGCACCTCCGCGGCGGCCTCGGCGTCCACGACGGCGGCGTCCAGCGTCTGGTCCACCTCGGTCCCGGCCGCGGGAGACAGGCCGGCCGCCTGCCTGGCGAGCCTGCCCACCTTTCCCGCGATCTCGCCGCGGCGCTGGGTCAGCCCGGCCAGCTCGCCGGCGTCCTGCTCCTGCCAGGCCGCGCGCAGCCGCTCCCCCACCTCGAGGAGCTCGGCCAGCTCGCCTGGATGCTCGCGGGCGAGCCGGTTCACCGCCCAGGCGGAGACCGTGGGCCTGCGTAGTTTCGCGATGTCGCGCGCAAGGGGCACGTCGCCCGCGTCCTTGGCCGCTGCGGCCTCCGCCGCACGTGCGGCGGTGAACTCGGACGGCGGCAGCGCGTAGAGGCGATCCGCCACCTCGTCAAGATCCACACAGGACAAATACCCCACTCGCCCGAGTTTCTAGCGCATAGTGGAGACAGCCCCAGCCGAACGGAGGCCTCCCGGTGTTCGAACGCTTCACCGACCGTGCGCGCAGGGTCGTCGTCCTCGCTCAGGAGGAGGCGCGGATGATGAGCCACAACTACATCGGCACGGAACACATATTGCTGGGCCTCATCCACGAGGGTGAGGGCCTGGCCTCACTGGTGCTCGACAGCTGCGGCGTGGAGCTCGGCCACGTACGCGCGTTCGTCGAGCGAGAGGTGGGCCGCGGCGCCAAGTCGCCCGGCGGGCACATCCCGTTCACGCCGCGGGCCAAGAAGGTCCTGGAGCTGTCGCTGCGCGAGGCTCTGCAACTCCGGCACAACTACATCGGCACCGAGCACATCCTGCTCGGCCTGATCAGGGAGGGCGAGGGGCTGGCCGCCCAGGCGCTCGTGGACGCGGGCACGGACCTGGCCGACGTACGCCAGCGCGTGCTCGACCGGGTGGGCCGCGGCTCCAAGGAACGCCCCACCGAGATGTTCTTCGCCGGCGGCTCCGTGCTGAGCGAGCGGCTCACGCAGATCCAGGAGAGCCTGGAGCGCATCGAACGCCACCTGGGCATCCAGCGCGAGGAGCCGCCCGCGGACACGATGGGCGACGACGAGGCCGGCCTAGGCTGAGGCCATCGTCCCGACCGGCAGCCGCGCCTCGACCACACCGGGGTCCTCGGTGTAGGCCAGCGTGGCGCCCAGGGAGATCAGCAGCCTGCGCATCCGGGCGTTGTCGGACAACATGGTGGCCCTGACCTCGGCGTACCCGAGGTCGCGGGCCGCCCGCACCAGAATCCTGGCCATCGCCGTGCCCAGACCGCGCCCCTGCCAGCGGTCCTCGACCAGGAAGGCCATCTCCGCGATGCCGGGGTCGGGGGTGAACAGCAGGTTCGCCATCCCGACGACCTGGCCGTCGTACCCCGCGACCAGCGAGTATCCCCTGCTCCTGTCGCAGAGCTTGTCGAACATGCGCGGCGGCAGCGCGGGCATCGAGGTGAAGTAGCGGAACCTGCGCGACTCCGGCGAGCACCTGTCGTGCAGGTCGCGCACGGCCTCGCGGTAGATCGAGGTGAGCGGCCGCACGGCGACCTCGGCGCCGTCGGCGAGCTTGACCCCGCGCTCGGCGGCGCTCTGCTCGGTGGCGGGCTGGGCGAGCCTGGCGAACGAGGCCGCCCTGGCCGCCTCGGTCAGCGTGAACGCCAGCTCGGTGCGGCGCAGCCGGACCGCGCGCCTGGGCGCGACCGGCACGATGAGCAGGGTCGGGTCGGGAAGATCACTCACGGATTCACCGTAGATCCAGCGGGCGTCGTCCGCGCGCAGCAGCTCGGCCAGCAGCTCCGGCAGCCGCCACGGCATCGAGCGCAGCCGGGAGGCCAGCAGCAGCGCCCTGGTGGGCTCGTCGGTCAGCTCGTGGGCGGTGGCGGGCACCACCTGGACGCGGCGGCCGCCGGCCGCCTCGAGAGCCTCGCGCACCGTCTCCGGATGGGCCGGGATGTCGGCGACGAACTCGTCGACGGTGCCGTCGGCGTCGGACTGTACGCTCAGGCCGAGGATGTTGCCACCCCTGGCTGCCAGGGCCGCGGCCAGCGAGGCCAGACGGCCGGGTCGCTCGTCCACCGTGGTGCGGATGCGCAAGAATCCCATGCACACCAGCATGCCCGGCTGCTGTTACACGCCCGCTAACGACGTGTTTACATTGCGTAGACCGACTTATCCCGATATAGGAGGATATGTCGCTATGAGTGCCTCTTTGTCGCCTGCGTTTGTGAACGGCGATGTCTCCTTCTGGTACCGGGCCGCCGGCCTGCCGACCCCCGGTCCCCGGCTCGGCGGCGACCTCCAGGCCGATGTGGCCGTCGTCGGCGCGGGTTACACGGGCCTGTGGACCGCGTACTACCTCAAACGGGCCCGCCCGTCCCTCCAGGTGGTCGTACTGGAGCAGGAGTTCGCCGGATTCGGCGCTTCTGGGCGCAACGGCGGCTGGCTGACCGGCGACCTGGCCGGCTCGCACGAACGCTACGGCGAGGACGCGCGGCGGCTCCAGCGCGCCATGTACGCCTCGATCGACGAGGTCATCGCGGTCTGCGAGAAGGAGTCCATCGACTGCGACCTGGTCAAGGGCGGCGTCATGAACGTGGCCCGCACCCCCGCCCAGGCCGGCCGGCTGCGCGAGACTGTGGCTGTGGCCCGCTCCTGGGGCATCGAGGAGCCCGATCTCCACCTGGTGGACCCAGCGGACCACGTACGCGTCTCCGGGGCTCTGACGGCCTCCTGGAGCCCCCACTGCGCCCGCATCCAGCCCGCCAAACTGGCCCAGGGGCTGGCCAGGGCCGTACGCGACCTCGGCGTCCCCATCTACGAGCGCACCCCGGTGACCGAGATCACTCCGCACCGGGCGCTCACCCCGTACGGGACGGTGTCGGCCGGCCACGTGATCCGCGCGACCGAGGGCTTCACGGCCCGCCTGCGCGGCTCGCGCAGGCAGTGGCTGCCGATGAACAGCTCCATGATCGTCACCGAGCCGCTCCCCGCGTCGTTCTGGGACGAGGTCGGCTGGCGCGGCGCGGAACTGCTGGGGGACATGGCCCACTACTACATGTACGCCCAGCGCACCGCCGACGACCGCATCGCCTTCGGCGGACGAGGCCGCCCCTACCTGTACGGCTCACGCGTCGACGCCCGCGGCCACACGCACGAGTGGACCGTCGACGCCCTGTGGCGGCTGCTGACCGACTTCTTCCCCGCCGCCCGCTCCTCCTCGGTCGCGCACGCCTGGTCGGGCGTGCTGGGGGTGCCGCGCGACTGGTGCTCGACCGTGCACGTTGACCCGGCCACGGGCCTGGGCTGGGCGGGCGGCTACACGGGCCACGGCGTGACCACGACGAACCTGGCCGGCCGCACGCTGCGGGACCTGATCCTCGGCGAGGAGAGCGAGCTGACCTCGCTGCCGTGGGTGGGCCGCCGGGTGCGCCCGTGGGAGCCCGAGCCGCTGCGCTGGCTGGGGGTGCACACGATGTACCGCCTCTACCGGCTGGCCGACCACCGTGAGCGCACGATGCCGCGCACCTCGGCCCTGGCCCGCTTCGCCGATCTCATCACTGGTCACTGACACAATGAGCCGATGAACATGCTCTTCCGAGGCGGTCGTGTCTTCACCCCGAGGGGCGTCACGGCCGAGGCCGTGCTGGTGCGGGACGGCGTGATCGCCGCCGTGGGATCGGAGAGGGACCTGGCGCGGCAGGTCCACGAGACGGTCGATCTGAACGGCGCTCTGCTGGTGCCCGGTTTCACGGACGCGCATATGCATCCGGTTCAGGCGGGCCTCGAACGAGCAAAGTGCGATTTGTCCGAGGATTTTGGGCTTGAGACGTACATAGAAAAGATCGCGGACTATGCCGCAAAGAATCTTGATAAAGAGTGGATTGATGGCGGCGGCTGGGACATGTCGGCATTTCCCGGTGGCCTTCCGCACCGCGAGCAGATCGACTTCCTCGACCGTCCCGCCTATCTGATCCAGCGCGACCACCACGCCGCCTGGGTCAACACGCGCGCCCTCGAACGCGCCGGCATCACCCGCGGCACCCCCGACCCCGCCGACGGCCGCATCGAGCGCGACGCGGACGGCGCTCCGACCGGGGTCCTGCACGAGGGCGCGATGGACCTCGTCGGCCTGCTCACCCCCCGCCCGACCGCCCAGGACCTCCAGGACGCGCTGGCGGACGCGCAGCGATACCTGTTCTCGCTGGGCGTCACGGGCTGGCAGGACGCCATCGTGGGCTCCTACGCGGGCTCCGGCGACCAGTTGCCCACCTACGTGGCGGCGGCCCGCTCCGGGCTGCTGCGGGCGCGCGTGGTGGGCGCGCTGTGGTGGGACAGGACGCGGGGGCTGGAGCAGATCGAGGACCTGATCGCCCGCCGGGCCTCGGCCGAGGGGCTCGACCGGTTCAGCGCCACCTCGATCAAGATCATGCAGGATGGCATCACGGAGAACTTCACCGCCGCGACGCTGGAGCCCTACTGCCTGTGCGGGGGCACGGGGTTGTCGTACGTGGATCCGTACAAGCTGCGCGAATACGTCGGCGAGCTGGATCGGCACGGCTTCCAGGTGCACTTCCACGCCATCGGCGAACGGGCGGTGCGCGAGGCCCTGGACGCCTTCGAGGGCACCGATCCGGCCAACCGGCACCACATCGCCCACCTGCAGATCATCGAGCCGTCCGACGTGCCGCGCTTCGCCGCCCTGGGCGTCACGGCCAACCTGCAGCCGCTGTGGGCCACGCACCACGCGCAGATGGACGAGCTGACGCTGCCGTTCCTGGGCGAGCCGCGCTCGTCGTGGCAATATCCCTTCGCCGACCTGCTGGCGCACGGCGCCCGCTGCTGCGCGGGCAGCGACTGGCCGGTCTCGAGCGCCGACCCGCTGCAGGGCATGCACGTGGCGGTCAACCGTACGGAACCGGGCGGTTCCGTGCACGCGGGCTACCCGACCGCGCAGACCCCGTTCCTGCCCGGCCAGCGCATCGACCTGGCGACCGCCATGACCGCGTACACCGCCGGCTCGGCCTGGATCAACCGCTCCCCTGCCGGGCTCATCGAGCCGGGCCGCCCAGCCGACCTGGTGGTGCTGGACCGCGACCCGTTCGCGCTCCCGCCCGGCGAGATCTGGACGACGGGGGTGCGGATGACGTTCGTGGACGGCGAGCCGGTCCACGAACGGCCCTGAGCACGCCGAAGGGGCCCGGGGGAACTCCCCGGGCCCCTTCGGCTTCGCGCGAGCTACCAGGGGGACTTGTTGTTGCGCAGGCGCTCCAGTGCCTCCTCGAGGATCGCCTTGCCGTCCTTGTCGCTCCTGCGCTCCTTCACGTAAGCCAGGTGCGTCTTGTACGGCTCGTTCTTCGGCGGGGCAGGCGGGGCCTCCTCGTCCTGTCCGGCCGGGAGGCCGCAACGTGGGCAGTCCCACATCTCCGGGACCGCCGCGTCGCTGGCGAAGCTGGGGCGCGTCTCGTGCATGTTGGCGCACCAGAACGCTACCCGCACTCTCGGAGCCGCCTCGCCACGCTCGGCCTCCCCCATCGGGCCGGCGCCGACTCGGCTGCCACGGATCGCGTTGCCACTACCCACGGATGAACTCCTCGCTCGATCGCCCCGCGTACAGACACGGGGGGAGAATCACTGTCACGCGTTAACTTGTGTGCTCAGGGCCTCATGAGCAGGCCGAGAGCGATGATGCAGACGAACCAGACCGTGCCCGTGATGACGGTCAGCCGGTCGAGGTTGCGCTCCACCACCGAGGAACCACCGAAGTTCGACGAGAAACCGCCGCCGAACATGTCAGACAGGCCACCACCCTTGCCCTTGTGGAGCAGGACGAGCAGGATCATGAGACAGCTCGCCAGGATGAGGGCGATGGAGATTCCGATTTCCACGGTATGCCTGTTCCTTCAGTGCTCTGATACGCGTGACGATTCAAACTTGCCTCTTGAGGGTACGGCCTGATGTCAAGTCGCACCCCCAGAACGGCTCAGTTGCCGGGCATATCGGAGAATCGGCAGATCTTCGCAAACTCCGCGGCGTCGATGCTGGCACCACCCACGAGCGCACCGTCGACATCCGGCTGAGCCATGATCCCTGCCACGTTCCCCGACTTGACCGAGCCTCCGTAAAGGATACGGATCCCGGCGGCCACTTCGGAGTCGTAGAGCTCAGCGAGTCTGACTCGCAACGCTCCACAGACCTCCTGGGCGTCCTCCGGGGTGGCCACCTCGCCGGTGCCGATCGCCCACACCGGCTCGTAGGCCACCACTATCGATTTTGCCTGCTCGGCGGTGACTTTGCGCAGGGCTCCGTCGAGTTGGCCGAAACAGTGCGCGATGTGGCCCCCCTCTTGACGCACCAGCAACCCCTCTCCCACGCACAGGATGGGGGTCAGCGAGTGCCGGTAGGCGGCCTGCACCTTGGCGTTGACCAGGTCGTCGTCCTCGCCGTGGTATTGGCGGCGCTCGGAGTGGCCGATCGTCACGTAGGTGCAGCCCAGCTTGGCCAGCATGGCGCCCGACACCTCGCCGGTGTAGGCGCCGCCGTCGTGCTGGGACAGGTCCTGGGCGCCGTAGACGATCCTGAGCTTGTCGCCGTGGACCAGGGTCTGGACGCTGCGCAGGTCGGTGAACGGGGGCAGGACGGCGACCTCGACCTTGTCGAAGTCTTTGTCGTTGAGTGCGAAGGCCAGCTTCTGGACCAGCGAGATGGCCTCGAAGTGGTTGAGGTTCATCTTCCAGTTGCCGGCGATGAGCGGCTTCCGCTGCGTCAACTCAGTCCTCCAGGGCCGCGAGTCCGGGGAGGGTCTTGCCCTCAAGGTATTCGAGGCTGGCCCCGCCACCGGTGGAAATGTGGGAGAAACCGTCCTCGGGCAGCTTCAGCCCGCGTACGGCCGCCGCCGAGTCGCCGCCGCCCACCACGGTGAGTGCGCCCTCGCGGGTCCTGGCGATCAGCGCCTCGGCCACCGCCCTGGTGCCACCGGAGAACGCGTCGAACTCGAACACGCCCATCGGCCCGTTCCAGAACACCGTCCTGGCGTCGGCCAGCTTGGTGGCGAACAGCTCACGCGTCTTCGGCCCGATGTCGAGCCCCTCCCGGTCGGCCGGGATGGCCGTGGCCTCGACCACGGCGTGCTCGGCGTCGGCGGCGAAGGTGACCGCCGCCAGCACGTCGACGGGCAGCACCAGCTCGACGCCCCGCCGCCCGGCCTCGTCGAGGAAGCCGCGCACCTGGTCGAGCTGGTCCTCCTGGAGCAGCGACTTGCCGACCTCGTGGCCCTGGGCCTTGAGGAAGGTGTAGGCCATGCCGCCGCCGATCAGCAGCCGATCGACCTTGGTCAGCAGGCTGGCGATGACCCCGAGCTTGTCGGAGACCTTGGCGCCGCCCAGCACCACCACGTAGGGCCGCTCGGTGTTCTCGGTCAGCCTGCGCAGCACCTCGACCTCGGCCTCGACCAGCCCGCCCGCCGCGTGCGGCAGCAGCTTGGGCACGTCGTAGACGCTGGCGTGCTTGCGGTGCACCGCGCCGAAGCCGTCGCCGACGTAGAGCTCGGCCAGCCCGGCCAGCTTCGCCGCGAACGCGCCGCGCTCGGCGTCGTCCTTGGACTCCTCGCCCGGCTCGTAACGCAGGTTCTCCAGCAGGGCCACCTGGCCGTCCTGGAGCGATTCGACCGTGCTCACGGCGCTCTCGCCGACCACGTCGGTGGCGAAGGCCACGTCCTGGCCGAGCAGCTCGCCGAGCCGCGCGGCCACGGGCCCGAGCGAGTATTTCGGGTCGACCTGGCCCTTCGGCCTGCCCAGGTGGGCGCAGACGACGACCTTCGCGCCCCGGCCGACCAGGGTCTTGATGGTCGGCACCGACGCCCGGATGCGGCCGTCGTCGCTGATCGCCCCCCCGTCGAGGGGGACGTTGAGGTCGGCGCGCACGAGCACGCGCCGCCCCTTCACGTCGAGATCATCGAGCGTGCGCATGCTCATGCTCCCTGTTCCTGCGGGTCTCAGAGCCCGCGGCCGACCAGCTCGATCAGGTCGGCGATGCGGTTGGAGTAGCCCCACTCGTTGTCGTACCAGCCGACGACCTTGACCTGGTTGCCGATGACCTTGGTGAGACCGGAGTCGAAGACGCACGAGGACGGGTCGGTCACGATGTCGGAGGAGACGATCTCGTCCTCGGTGTAGCTGAGGATGCCCTTGAGCGGGCCCTCGGCGGCGGCCTTGACCGCGGCGTTGACCTCCTCGACGGTCACGTCACGGCTGACGTCGACGGTCAGGTCGGTGGCCGAGCCGGTGGGGATCGGCACCCGCATGGCGAAGCCGTCGAGCTTGCCCTTGAGCTCGGGCAGGACCAGGCCGATGGCCTTGGCGGCGCCGGTGGAGGTGGGCACCACGTTGAGGGCGGCGGCGCGGGCGCGGCGCAGGTCCTTGTGCGGGCCGTCCTGCAGGTTCTGGTCCTGCGTGTAGGCGTGGATGGTGGTCATCAGACCCTTCTCGATCGTGAAGGTGTCGTGAAGGACCTTGGCCATCGGCGCCAGGCAGTTGGTGGTGCAGGAGGCGTTGGAGATGATCGTGTGCCTGGCCGGGTCGTAGTCGCCGTCGTTGACGCCCATGACGACGGTGAAGTCCTCGTTCTTCGCCGGGGCGGAGATGATGACCTTCTTCGCGCCGTTGTCGGCGTGCACCCTGGCCTTGTTGGCGTCGGTGAACAGGCCCGTGGACTCCAGCACGACGTCGACGCCGAGGTCGCCCCAGGGCAGCTTGCCCGGGTCGCGCTCCGCGAACACCTTGATCGCCTTGCCGTCGACGGCGATCTCGTCGCTCGAAGCCTTCACCTCGTAGGGCAGGCGGCCGAGGATGCTGTCGTACTTCAGCAGGTGAGCGAGCGTCGCGTTGTCGGTCAGGTCGTTGACCGCGACGATCTCGATGTCCTTGCCGCTGGCGGCGACAGCGCGCCAGAAGTTGCGACCGATGCGGCCGAAGCCGTTGACGCCTACGCGGATGCTCACGGGAACCGATCTCCTCGAACAGATGGCGGGCTGGAACCTCAACCACGAACCTTATCGGACCTAAATTGGTTTAGACCACTGCAGGTACCGCCCTCCGAATCGGCGTTCTGGCGACACGTTTTGCGAGGTTCGAGTAAAGTGCCCGACTCGTCGGAGTAAATTCGTGCATTCTCTGGGGGCTGAGATGTCACATAAGCGGTCCGGCCTGCTGTCCGGACTCATCGTAGGCCTGCTGGCCGCACTTATCTGCGCGGTGGGCCTGGGGGCGGCCGTCCTGTTCCAGCAGAGCCTGCCGGAGGCGGTCATGTCGTTCGGGGGCGGCCTGCCCATCTCGCTGGCGCTGTCGCTCCTCATCGCCGTCGTGGTCGCGTTCGCGATCGGCGCCGTACGCCCGGGCAGCCTCGTCCTGCTCCCGTTCGCGGCCCTGTTCGCGGGCGGCGCCGTGATGGCCGGCCAGGTCACCGGCTCCTCCATCATGCTGGGCGCCGACCACGACACCCCCGCCGACCTGGGGGACGTCAACCTGCCCACGTTCAACGCGGGCCTGCAGGACGCGCTGTCGCTGTACCGGGAGCCGCCGGCCGAGACGTGGGCGGCGTGGCTGTACATCGCCGTCGCCGCCCTGGCCGCCTTCGCCCTGCTCACCCTCCGGGTCGTACGCGTACGCAGGGCACAGCGCGCCGACTCCTCCGCCGAGGAGTCGCAGGAGCCGGAGTACCGGGCCCCGTTCGAGCCCGCGCAGCAGCCCACCCCGAAGCCCACGGCCGACATGTTCACCCCCCGCAACCCGGCCAAGGACTGACCCCGGCGCCACCCTCCCCACGGCACAACCCCGCACGTGCCAACGCGCCACATCCGGCCCCGCACACGGCGGACACCCCCCACGTCCGAACCCCGCGCACATGGCGGTGCGCCACGTCCGGCCTCGCACACGGCGGACACCCCCACGTCCGACCCTGCGCACACCGGTGCGCCATGTCCGACGTGCACACGCTGACACGCCACGTTCGACGCGCACACGCCGGTGCGCCATGTCCGACGCACACGCCGACAGCCACGTGCGGTCTCAACCACACACCAGCGCGCCACTACACGGCACTGCGCGCGGTCGCCGGGCGGCACCGCACCGCTCACCGCCGCGACACGGTCGCGCAATAGCGCGCCACCCGCCACGGCGTCCCGCTACGGCGCCCCGTCGCGCGGCACGGTCGCGCGGCAGCGTGTCACCCGTCACGGCGCCACCCGGCACAGGGCCACCCGGCGCGACGCCACCCGGCACAGGGCCACCCCGCGACGCCACCCGTCGCAAGGGCCGTTCACCCCGCTGGGGACCCTCCACGAAGGCCGTTCACCCCCCACGGGGGCTCACGGGGCGAGCATGTCCACTGTGAGATTGGCCTCAGTGTTGGGAATCCCCATATCGCAGGCCCGCTTGTCGGCCATAGCCAGCAACCGCCGGATCCGCCCGGCGATCGCGTCCTTGGTCAGCGGCGGATCGGCGATCTGCCCCAGCTCCTCCAGTGAAGCCTGCTTGTGCTCCACCCGCAGCCGCCCGGCCACCACCAGATGCTCGGGAGCCTCGTCGCCGAGGATCTCCAGCGCCCGCTGCACCCGTGCCCCCGCCGCCACCGCGGCCCGCGCGGAACGCCGCAGGTTGGCGTCGTCGAAGTTGGCCAGCCGATTGGCGGTGGCACGTACCTCGCGGCGCATCCTGCGTTCCTCCCAGGCCAGGACGCTGTCGTGCGCCCCGAGCCGGGTGAGCAGCGCGCTGATCGCGTCACCGTCGCGCACCACGACCCGGTCCACGCCGCGCACCTCGCGCGCCTTGGCGTGGATCTTCAGCCGCCGCGCCGAGCCCACCAGCGCCAGCGCCGCCTCAGGCCCCGGGCAGGTGACCTCCAGCGACATCGACCGCCCTGGCTCGGTCAGCGAACCGTGCGCCAGGAAGGCGCCACGCCAGGCGGCCTCCGCGTCGCAGGCCGCCCCCGCCACCACCTGGCGGGGCAGACCGCGTACGGGACGGCCGTGGTTGTCGATGAGCCCCGTCTGGCGGGCCAGCGCCTCGCCGTCGCGGTAGACGCGTACGACGTAGCGCGAGCCCTTGCGCAGCCCGGCGGGCGCGAGCACGAGCACCTCCGCCTTGTGCCCGAACACCTCGCCGATGTCCTTGATCAACCGCCGCGCGGTGGCGTTGGTGTCGAGTTCGGCCTCGATCACGATTCTCCCGCCCACCAGGTGCAGGCCGCTGGCGAACCGCAGCAGCGTCGAAACCTCCGCCTTGCGGCAGCACGGCTTGAGCACCGGCAGGCGGCTCAGTTCGTCTTTCACCACACCTGTCATCGCCATGCGTTAGTCCTCTCCCCCATTCAGACCGGCTCCTTTGAGTCTCTCGCACCTTCGCGCAACGCCGACCAGGATCAACGCTTCGAGAGGAAAATCTCGTCCAGGACGGAGGCAAGACGTCGTGGGTCATGCCTCGCGGAGCCGTCGGCGGCGGCCACATCGGCCATGACGAGCCGGGCGCCGAACGCGGCGGCGGCCTTCTCCAGAGCGTCCGGGTCGTCCACCACACCGGTGTCGGCGAGCACGATGTCGATCGACATATCGGGAGCGTGTTGTCTGAGAACCTCCAGATGTTGCTGGGGGGAGAAGTCGTCCGTCTCGCCCGGCTGGGGGGCCAGGTTGAGCGTGACGAGCCGCTTGGCCCTGGTGGAGTGCAGCGCCCTGGCCAGCTCGGGCACCTTGAGGTGCGGCAGCACGCTGGTGAACCACGAACCGGGCCCGAACACCACCCAGTCGGCCTCCAGCACCGCCGTGACCGCCTCGGGCCGCGCCGGGGGGTCCTCGGGCACGAGGGAGATCGCCTGTACGCGGCCGGGGGTCAGGGCGCAGGCCACCTGTCCGCGTACGGTGGAGATGACGCCATCGAGCTCCACCTCGGCCACGATGTCGAGCGGCACGGAGGCCATCGGCAGCACGCGGCCGTGCGCGCCCAGCAGCCGCCCGACCCAGTCGAGACCGGCCACGGGGTCGCCGAGCAGTTCCCACAGCGCCACGATCAGCAGGTTGCCGACGGCGTGCCCGTGCAGGTCGCCCTCGCTGCGGAAGCGGTGCTGCACCACCTCGCTCCAGGTGCTGCCCCACTCGTCATCGCCGCACAGCGCGGCCAGCGCCATGCGCAGGTCGCCGGGCGGCAGCACACCGAGCTCCCGGCGCAACCGGCCGCTGGACCCGCCGTCGTCGGCGACGGTCACCACGGCGGTCAACCGGTCGGTGACCATCCGTAACGCCGACAGGGACGCGTACAGCCCGTGGCCGCCGCCCAGCGCCACCACCGACGGACCGAACCCGGGCCGCTGCGCCTCACCAGCAACGTCCTCTTCCTGCGTCCCGGCGTCCTCCGGCACGTGCCCCTCGGCCCCGTTCACCACGACCCCGTCACAAGCCTCCGGCCTCGGCGGCACAGCCTCCCCGCCCGTCCCACCGCACGTCGTCGCATCTCCACGCCCGCCGCCACTCTCCCGGCCGGACGCCCTCGCGCCTCCGCCACTCTCCCGGCCGGACGCCCTCGCGCCTCCGCCATGCTCCCGGCCGGACGCCGTCACATCACCACCGCGCCCCAGCCCAGACACCGTCGCGTCTCCGCCAGACTCCAGGCCGGACGCCGTCGCGTCCCCACCACGCGCACCCGCATCTCCAGGCACGTCAGGCCCCCCGGCGGCATCCCGCATCTCGCCCTCGATCCCATCCGCCCTCACCAGCGCCTCCAGGACGGTGGCGAACTCACGGACCGGGACGTGCGATCCCGGCGCGAGGCTCGAAGGCGAGCCGTCACCTACCGGCACACCATCCGATTCCCGCGAACAAGGCAGAGCACCTTCGAAACCGTCATAGGTCACTCCCGCCCCACATCCCGATGGCTCACCTGGACCTCCATCCCGCGGTCGCGCAGGCGAGCGGCGACCTGCTCGGCCATGGCCACGCTACGGTGCTTGCCACCGGTGCAACCCACCGCAAGCGTCGCATAGCTCTTGCCCTCGCGCGCATATCCGGCCGCGACCACCCGCAGGACCTCCTCGTAGGCGTCGAGGAACTCCTTGGCCCCCGGCTGCCCGAGCACGTAGTCGCTGACCGCGGCGTCGAGCCCGTTCATCGGCCGCAGCTCGGGCACCCAGTGCGGGTTGGGCAGGAACCGGCAGTCGACCACCAGGTCGGCGTCGACGGGCAGGCCGTACTTGAACCCGAACGACACCACGTTGAGCCGCAGCCCAGGCCGGTCCTCGCCGCCGAAGTAGGCGACGATCTTGTTGCGCAGGTCGTGGACGTTGTGCGAGGAGGTGTCGATCACCAGGTCGGCGTTGGCGCGCACCTCCCGCAGGATCCCCCGCTCGCGGGTGATCCCGTCGACGAGCCGCCCCTCGCCCTGGAGGGGGTGGGGCCTGCGGACGTTCTCGAACCTGCGCACCAGCTCCTCGTCGCTGGCCTCGAGGAACACCACCCGAACGCGTACGCCGCGCCCTTCGAGCTCCTCGATGGCCGCGTTCAGATCGGTGGTGAAGGCCAGGCTGCGCACGTCGACGACGGCGGCCACCTTGTCGGCGGCCAGCTTGACCTTGCCCGCCTCCTCGGCCATCGCGAACAGCAGCCCGGGCGGCAGGTTGTCGATGACGAACCAGCCCAGATCCTCAAGTGCCTTGGCAGCGGTGCTGCGACCCGCCCCGGACATGCCGGTGACGATGACGAACGCCGGCTCGGTGCTCATCTCCTCACCCCCAGCCGTTTGGCGTGAACACCCTGGCATCCTGGCGAGATCAAGGTGACTCTCCCTTCAGCGTCGACACGATGACCTCGGCGATGGACGGGCCGATGCCGGGAACCTCGCAGATTTCGGCGGCAGTGGCCTCGCGCAGCTTCTTCACGGAGCCGAAGTGCTTGAGCAGCGCCTGCCTGCGCGCCGGCCCGAGGCCGGGCACGCTGTCGAGCGCGCTCTCCTTCACCGTCTTTGACCTCTTGGAACGATGGTAGGTGATGGCGAACCTATGTGCCTCGTCTCTCACCCGTTGCAGCAGGTAGAGACCCTCACTTGAACGAGGCATGATCACCGGCTGATCATCGCCGGGCAACCACACCTCCTCCAGCCGCTTGGCCAGCCCGCACACGGACACGTCGTCGATGCCGAGCTCGTCGAGCGCGCGCTGCGCGGCGGCGGCCTGCGGGCCCGCGCCGTCGACCACGAGGAGGTTGGGCGGGTAGGCGAACTTGCGCGGCTTGCCCGTCTCAGGGTCGATGGGCCCTGATCCGCCGTCGTCGTCGGCCGCCAGTTCGCCCGTGGCGGAGCGTTCCTCCAGATAGCGGCGGAACCGGCGCATGATCACCTCGTGGATCGAGGCGACGTCGCCCTCCTTGGTCTTGACGGCGAAGCGCCGGTATTCGCTCTTGCGCGCCAGGCCGTCCTCGAACACCACCATCGAGGCCACGACGTTCTCGCCCTGAAGGTGGGAGACGTCGTAGCACTCGACGCGCAGCGGCGCCTGGTCGAGGTCGAGCGCGTCGGCGATCTCCTGCAGCGCCTTACTGCGGGTGGTCAGATCGCTGGCGCGGCGGACCTTGTGCTGGGCGAGCGACTCCTTGGCGTTGCGCTCGACGGTCTCCATCAGCGACTTCTTGTCGCCGCGCTGCGGCACGCGCACCTCGACGCGGGCGCGGCGCTGCTCGGTCAGCAGTTCGGCGACCGCCTCGTCGTCGGGCGGCAGCACGGGCACGAGCACCTCCCGGGGCATCGAGTCGGGGCTGGCCTCTGCGTACATCTGCAGCAGGAACTGCTCGACGAGCTCGCCCGGGCTGGTCTCCTCGACCTTGTCGACGACCCAGCCGCGCTGCCCGCGGATGCGGCCGCCGCGTACGTAGAAGACCTGGACGGCGGCTTCGAGCGGGTCCTCGGCCAGCGCGATGACGTCGGCGTCGGTGCCCTCGCCGAGCACGACGGCCTGCTTCTCCAGCGCCCGCTGCAGCGCCTGGATGTCGTCGCGCAGCCGGGCCGCCCGCTCGTATTCCTGCTCTCCGGCGGCGTCGCGCATGTCCTTCTCCAGCCGCTTGATGAAGCGGGTGGTGTTGCCGGCCATGAAGTCGCAGAAGTCCTCGGCCAGGTCGCGGTGCTCCTCGGGGGTGACCCGGCCGACGCAGGGCGCCGAGCACTTGTCGATGTAGCCGAGCAGGCAGGGCCGGCCGATCTGCCCGGCCCGCTTGAAGACCCCGGCGCTGCACGTGCGCACCGGGAAGACCCTCAGCAGCAGATCGACGGTCTCGCGGATGGCCCAGGCGTGGGAGTAGGGCCCGAAGTAACGGGTGCCCTTGCGCTTGGCGCCGCGCATGACCTGCACACGCGGGAAGTCCTCGCCCATGGTCACCGCGAGGTAGGGGTAGGACTTGTCGTCCCGGTATTTGACGTTGAAGCGCGGGTCGAACTCCTTGATCCAGGAGTATTCGAGCTGCAGCGCCTCCACCTCGGTGCCGACGACCGTCCAGTCGACGTCGGCGGCCGTGGTCAGCATCGACTGCGTGCGCGGATGCAGGGCCGAGAAGTCGGCGAAGTATGAATTGAGCCGCTGCCGCAGGCTCTTGGCCTTACCGACGTAGATCACGCGGCCGTGCGCGTCCCTGAACCGGTAGACCCCCGGGGACTCGGGAATCGAACCCGGCTTGGGCCGGAAACTCAAGGTGCTGCCCGCTGATCTAGCCACGTTAACCAGCCTAGTAGCCCCTACCGACAAGGTTGCCCGCCGTACTCCTCGCGAATGTACGGCGGGCGCACCCCGGCTACGCCAGCATGATCTGGTCGCCCTCCACCTTGATCTCCTGGGCCGGCAGCGGCTTCTCGGCCGGGCCCGCCGTGACCGCGCCGTCGGCGACGCCGAACTTGCTGCCGTGGCACGGGCACACGATGGCGCCGCCCTCGACGCTGCCGACCGAGCAGCCCTTGTGCGTACAGACCGCGCTGAACGCCTTGAATTCGCCCTCTGTGGGCTGTGTCACCACAATCTTCTGATCCTTGAAGACCGTGCCGCCCCCAACGGGGATGTCAGCGGTCTTGGCCAGTGCGCCGCCGGCTGCTTGCGGCGCGCTCGATGCCGTGGCGCTTGAGTCTGTGCCGGTTCCCGCTGTCTGCGCGGTGTCGGTGCCGCCGCTGCACGCGGTGATCGCCAGCGCCAGGCCACCCGCTCCGGCGCTTGCGAACACCGCCCTGCGGCTCTGTAGGTCTTGTCCCATGCGCCTCACCCAAGCGCACCCAGGTGAGAAAATCATGAGACGTTCGTCAAGCGAGCCTGATCTTGTCGCCGTCCACCTTGATCTTCTTCTCCTCAAGCGGGTCGCTCGCCGGGCCGTTGGCCACGGAGCCGTCCGTGATGTTGAACTTGCTGCCGTGGCAAGGGCAGTTGATCGTCTGGTTCGAGACGCTGGCGACCGTACAGCCCTGGTGGGTGCAGACCGCCGTGAACGCCTTGAACTCCCCCGCGGTCGGCTGCGTCACCACGATCTTCTGCTTCTCGAAGACCTTCCCGCCACCTTCGGGGATGTCGCTGGCGTCGGCCAGCGCCTTCGGGGCGCTCTTCTTCTTCTTGGGAGCCGCGGACGACGCCTCATCCTCGGTCGGTGGCTCCGCGCTCGCCTCGGTCGTCGGCGACCCGTAGCTCGCGCAGGCCGTCAGTACGGCCGCGAGCCCGGCGCTCCCTGCACCGAACACAACCGTCCGCCGCGTCGTTTCCGTCATGGTGCATCCTCCCAGATTGGCTTTCACTTCAGTTACGGCCCGCGCCCTCGCGCTGGTTCAGCGTGTCTGAGGCCAATCCGGGTGACTACGCACTAATACCTGTTCAGACGACCACGATTCCGTCGCCCTCGGCCTTCACCTGGAAGGAGGCCAGCGGCGCGGAGGCCGGTCCCTTGGTGGCCTTGCCGCTGTCGGCGGCGAACTCGCTGCCGTGGCAGGCGCACCTGATGACGTTGTCCTTGGGGGTGCCGACCTGGCAGCCCTTGTGGGTGCAGACCGCGCTGAAGGCCTTGTAGACGCCCTGCGTGGGCTGCGTCACCACGACCTTCAGGTCCTCGATCAGCTTGCCGCCGCCCACGGGCACGTCGGCCGTCTTCGCCAGGACCTTGCCCTTGAGGCTCGGCTTGGCCTCGGCTCCCCCTGTGCCGCAGGCGGTCAGCGCCAGCCCGCACGCCGCGACCCCCGCCACGCCGAGCATTTCCCGACGTCCCACCCCGTTTTCGGACATGGCTCCGCCCCCCGATCCATAACTGTTGTCTGCGCCCGTCCCCCGTGTCGCCTTTGCCCCCCGGAGGTGTTACCTGGCTTCAACTTTATTGACGCACCCCCTCGGTCCGGTCAGCGGGTGGTAGGCGCACGGTCAGCGGAAGAGCCGAGGGTTGCGGTCATGACATCTTCGACGGAACGTCCGGCTGTCGCTCCCGCCCTGCCCGCGCGTACCCGATGGTGGCGCCGGCCGTGGGTGGCGCCGCTGATGGTGGTGGCGGTGGTGTTCATCGCCTTCTCGCTGCCGCCGTACCTTTCTCTGGACCCGAGCCAGTCCCGCGTGCCCGCTCCCGACTTCTTCCCGCCGCACTTCGTGATGCTCTCGCTGCACGTGGTGTTCGGCTCGATCGCGATGATCACGTGCTGCCTGCAGATCTGGCCGTGGTTTCGCGGGCGCTATCCGAAGGCGCACCGCATGATCGGCCGCGTGTACGTGTTCGGCGGCTGCCTCCCGGCCGGCCTGCTGGGCTTGACCGTGGGCCTGGCGACGCCGTTCGGCCCGGTCACGATGGTCAGCGACGTGCTGCTGGCGCTGCTCTGGCTCGGTTGCACGCTGACCGGGTGGCGGATGGCCAGGCAGCGCAGGTTCGTCGATCACCGCCGGTGGATGGTGCGCAGCTTCGCCCTGACGATGTCCATCATCACCAACCGGCTCTACAGCGTGCTGTTCGCGATCCTGCTGTCCCCGCAGCTGGAGACGACGTTCCACGGCGACCCGAAGCTGATGGTGGCCACGATCTCGGGGCTGGGCGCCTGGATGGGCTGGGTGCTGCCGCTGCTGCTGGCCGAGTGGTGGCTGGAGCGCGGCGACGCCGCCAAGCGCCGCCGCCGCGCGACCTCCGCGGCGCGGTCGTAACCGCCTCCGCTTCGGTCAGAACTCCAGGATCTTCCGCAGGAACCGCCCCGTGTGGCTCTCGTCCACCAGCGCGATCTCCTCCGGCGTGCCGTTGGCCACCAGCGTGCCGCCACGGGAGCCACCCTCGGGCCCCATGTCGATGACCCAGTCGGCGGTCTTGATGACGTCGAGGTTGTGCTCGATGACGATCACCGTGTTACCGCTGTCCACCAGCCGCCCCAGCACGCCGAGCAACCGCCGGATGTCCTCGAAGTGCAGGCCGGTGGTCGGCTCGTCGAGCACGTAGATCGTCCGTCCGGTCTGCCGCCGCTGCAGCTCGGAGGCCAGCTTGACCCGCTGCGCCTCACCGCCGGACAACGTGGTGGCCGGCTGCCCGAGGCGCACGTATCCCAGCCCCACGTCGTTGAGCGTCTGCAGATGCCGCTTGATCGCCGGGATGGCCTCGAAGAAGCCCAGGGCCTCCTCGATCGGCATGTCGAGCACCTCGGAGACCGTCTTGCCCTTGTAGTGGACCTCCAGCGTCTCCCGGTTGTAGCGGGCGCCGTGGCAGACCTCGCAGGGGACGTAGACGTCGGGCAGGAAGTTCATCTCGATCTTGATGGTGCCGTCGCCCGCGCACGCCTCGCAGCGCCCGCCCTTGACGTTGAAGCTGAAGCGCCCCGGCTGGTAGCCGCGCACCTTCGCCTCGGCCGTGGCCGCGAACAGCTTGCGCACGTGGTCGAAGACACCGGTGTACGTGGCCGGGTTGGAACGCGGCGTGCGCCCGATCGGCGACTGATCGACGTGGACCACCTTGTCCACCTGGTCCATGCCGTTGATCCGCGAGTGCCGGCCCGGCACCGTGCGCGCCCCGTTGAGCTCCTTGGCCAGCGCGTTGTACAGGATGTCGTTGACCAGCGTCGACTTCCCCGACCCCGACACGCCCGTGACCGCCGTGAACATGCCCAGCGGGAACTCGATGTCGACGCCCTTGAGGTTGTGCTCGCGCGCCCCCTTGACCGTGATCTGCCGCTTCTTGTCGCGCTTGCGGCGCTTGGCGGGGATCGGGATGCTCCTGCGCCCCGACAGGTAGGCCCCCGTCAACGACTCCTCGCTGCTGAGGAGGTCCTGCACCGTGCCGGAGACCACGACCTGGCCGCCGTGCTCGCCGGCGCCCGGCCCGATGTCGACCACCCAGTCGGCGGCCGCGATCGTGTCCTCATCGTGCTCGACCACGATCAGCGTGTTGCCCATATCGCGCAGCCGGACAAGCGTGTCGAGCAGGCGCATGTTGTCGCGCTGGTGCAGGCCGATGGAGGGCTCGTCGAGCACGTAGAGGACGCCGACCAGGCCGGAGCCGATCTGCGTGGCCAGCCTGATGCGCTGCGCCTCGCCGCCCGCCAGGGTGGCGGCGGCGCGGTCCATGGTCAGGTAGTCGAGGCCGACGTCGAGCAGGAAGCCCATCCGGGCGTTGATCTCCTTGACCACCCGCTCGGCGATCTGCATGTCGCGATCGGACAGCTTGAGCGCGGCCAGGAACTTGGCGCACTCGCCGATCGACATGGCCGCGATCTCGGCGATCGACTTCCCCGCGACCGTCACCGCCAGGGTGACCGGCTTGAGCCTGGCCCCCTTGCAGGCCGGGCACGGGATCTCGCGCATGTAGCCCTCGAAGCGCTCACGTGCCGCGTCGCTCTCGGCCTCGGCGTGCCTGCGCTGCACCCACGGGATGACGCCGTCGTAGGTGGTGTAGTAGGAGCGCTGACGGCCGTAGCGGTTGCTGTAGCGGACGTGGACCTGCTCCTCGTGGCCGTACAGCAGCGACTTCTGCGCCTTCTTCTGCAGCTTCTCCCACGGCGTGTCGAGCGTGAACCCGACCGTGTGGCCGAGCGCCTCGATCAGCCTGGAGAAGTATTCGCTGGTGTGGCCCCCGGACCACGGGTGGATCGCGCCGTCGCCGAGCGTGCGCTCGGGGTCGGGCACCACGAGGTCGGGGTCCACCTCCATCTTGGTCCCCAGACCGGTGCACTCAGGACAGGCGCCGAACGGCGAGTTGAAGGAGAACGAGCGCGGCTCCATCTCCTCGAACGACAGGTCGTCGTAGGGACAGTAGAGGTGCTCGGAGTAGAAGCGCTCGCGGTTGGGGTCGTCCTCGGGGAGATCGACGAACTCGAGCGTGATCGTGCCGCCGGACAACTGCAGCGCCGTCTCGACCGAGTCGGTGAGCCTGCGCCGCGCCGAATCCTTGACCGACAGCCGGTCGACGATGACCTCGATGTCGTGCTTCTCGTACTTCTTCAGCGTCGGCGGCTCCTCTAGCCGTACGACGGTGCCATCGACCCTGGCCCTGGCGAACCCCTTGGTCTGCAACTCGCGGAACAACTCCGCGTATTCGCCCTTACGGCCCCTGATGACCGGCGCGAGCACCTGGAATCGGGTGCCCTCCTCCAGGTCCATCACCCGGTCCACGATCTGCTGCGGCATCTGCCTGGCGATCGGGCGAGCGCACACCGGGCAGTGCGGCTTGCCGATGCGCGCCCACAGGAGCCTCAGGTAGTCGTAGACCTCGGTGATCGTGCCGACGGTCGAACGAGGGTTCTTGCTGGTGGCCTTCTGGTCGATGGAGACCGCCGGCGAGAGGCCTTCGATGAAGTCCACGTCGGGTTTGTCCATCTGGCCGAGGAACTGGCGTGCGTACGCCGACAACGACTCGACGTAACGCCGCTGCCCCTCAGCGAAGATCGTGTCGAAGGCCAGGCTCGACTTGCCCGAGCCGGACAGGCCGGTGAAGACGATCAGAGAGTCTCGCGGCAAGTCCAGCGAGACGTCCTTGAGGTTGTGCTCACGTGCACCACGCACGATCAGGCGGTCTGCCACAGCGATCCCGGAAGTCGAAAGGCGGATAGGTCCACGGGGGATGGTAGACGGGGGCTCCGACAATTTCGGCGAGCCCGATCCACGGCCCCCGAAAATCCGTCCCTCACAGGTTACGGCCATCTCCTGCCTCGGCAGGAGCCCTTCAACATTCAACCTCCTGACCTGCGGTTTTATGCCCTTCTCAACTCAGACACCCTAAATGATGAAATATCCAGACATGACCGTCCTACCCGCGCTGCAGGCCGAGCTGACCTCGGCCACGAACCAGTTGCTGGCCACGGCCGCGTCCCTCACCGACGCCGACCTCACCGCCCCCTCCCTGCTGCCCGGCTGGACCCGGGGTCACGTCCTCGCCCATCTCACCAAGAACGCCGACTCCTACATCAACCTCCTGATCTGGGCCAGAACCGGCATCCGCACCCCGCAATACGCCTCCTACGAGACCAGGGCCGCCGAGATCGAGGCCATCGCCGCCCACCCGGCCGTCCGCCACCTGGCCGACCTCGAAGACGGCGCCGCCCGCTTCGCCACCGCCGTCCGCGACCTCCCTACCGCTGCCTGGCGTGCCTCGGTGGAGGGCATGCGCCCACCGCCCCACCCCGCCTGGTACGTCCTGGTACGCCGCCTGCGCGAAATCGCCTTCCACCACGTGGACCTCGCCTCCGGGTACGGCCCCGCGAACTGGCCGGACTCGTTCGTGCACCGCGAACTCCACGACTGCCTGGCCTCCTGGCCCCACGCCCGGAGCACGGTAAGCGAAATCATCCTCCTCCTCACCCCGTCCGACCCCACCACCGCCTTTCGCCCCACCGACCAACCCCGCACCACCGACAAAACCCGCCCCTCCGGCACCGATCACCCTCATGTCACCGGCCCCCACTTCACCCACACGGACCACCCCCGCCCCACCGGCTCCAGCGACCCACGGTTCACCGAGACCGGCACCCGGGACCTTCGTCCCATCCACAAGTCACCCATGGCCGGACCCGCCGGGCGATTCTCCCCACCCACGACCGGGATCGTCGCCCATTGGCGCGGCCTCGGCCTGGGCCCGGCCGTTCAGGGCACGCCACGCGACACGCTTGCCTGGCTCACCGGCAGGTCCGGCGGCGAGGGCGTTAGTCTGTTGCCCGTGGGGCAGTCGTTCACGCCAGGCCCCGGAGGCACGAGGCTTCCAGAGCCGCCACCGTGGCTGACGATGCCGGCCCCCGCTGATCTGCCCACGACGCCCCCGAAGGACTATCCATGACGTACACAGGCGACGTCCAGGTCGGCGGCCCCGCCGACGTGCGCGAGCTGCCCGCGCTGACGATCGGCAAGCTCGCCGTCGGCCCCTACGACAACAACGCCTACCTGCTGCGCTGCCGCGAGAGCGGCGAGGCCCTGCTCATCGACGCCGCGGCCGACTCCGACCGTCTGCTGGCGCTGATGGCCGACCAGCAGGTCGGCGAGATCGTCACCACCCACCAGCACGGCGACCACTGGCAGGCGCTGGAGCAGGTGACGAAGGTGACCGGCGCCCAGGTGATCGCCCACCCCCTCGACGCGTCCGCCCTCCCCGTGCCCGTGGACCGCACGGTCGAGCACGGCGACACGATCACGGTCGGAGCCGTAACCCTGGAGGTCATCCACCTGCGCGGCCACACACCGGGCTCGATCGCCCTCCTGTACGACGGCGGCCAGGCCGGCCACCACCTGTTCACCGGCGACTCCCTGTTCCCCGGCGGCGTCGGCAACACCTGGAAGGACCCGGAGCGCTTCACCCAGCTCTACACCGACGTGGTGGAGCGCGTCTTCGACCGCCTGCCCGACGAGACCTGGGTCTACCCGGGCCACGGCAAGGACACCACCCTCGGCGTGGAACGCCCGTCCCTGGCGGAGTGGAAGGCCAGAGGCTGGTAGAACCCACTGACAAGCACCCTCGCCCGCGCAGTGAGCGCCCACTCACTGCGCCGGCACATCACGTGCCGGAATGAAACACGTACCGGCACGCGGACCAGGATCGGCATGAAACACGTACCGGCGCGGGGACCAGGACGGGGTATGGGAACACGTACCGGCGTCGGGACCAGGACGGGTATGGGGACACATACCGGCATGGGCACCAGGAGCGGCATGGGACACGTACCGGCATGGGCACCAGGACCGGCATGGAACACATACCGGCATGGAACACGTGCCGGCGCGCGAGACCGGTACCGGCATCAGGGGTGGCGTGCGGTCAGCGACGGGCGGCCAGCACGTGCACGATCCTCTCGGCCGCCAGGGCGGGATCGTCGGCCAGTCCGACGAGCTCGCCCCACGACCACCGGAAAAACCACCCCTCGGAGAGCGGCACGCAGTCAATGGTCTCGGCCAGCATGATCGTGTCGGGATGGCTGATGCGCAGCGCGGGCGGGTACGACCGCAACATGGCGGTCAGCCCGCGCTGTTCCAGCTCCGTGGCCAGCTTGCCGAGGTAGTACGTGCGCGTGTGCTCGCGCGGCGTGGCCGACATGGCTCCATCAAAGCCGAAGTAAGACGAAAAATCCCGTCAGTCACTCATCAGCGACCGATGCGCTCGGCTTCCTTACGCTGCTCCCGCTTGTAGAACAGCACCCGCAACGGAATCGCCGCCACGAGCGAGATCTGCATGGTCGCCCCGATCTTGATCGGGAGGTCACCGCCCTCAGGCCAGCCCACCCAGAAGGCGAGGAACGCCACATTCACCATGATCCACCCAAGGACCACCGCGGCGAGCTGCCCCTTCGGCTTGGGGTACTCGATGCGGCTGACCATCAGCCACGCCACGCCCAGCACGGCCACCAGGGACCAGACGCTCGGCTGGAACAGCAGCACGATGGAGATCACGGTCATGGCGCCCATCGGGATGGGCAGCCCCATGAAGTCGCCGCTCTTGGTCTTGACGCAGGCGAACCTGGCCAGGCGTACGACGCCGGCGACCAGCACGGCCGCCGCGGCGGCGAGCACCGCGGGGAAGGGCACCTGGTCGGTGAACCCGCCCCAGATCACGACCATGAACGCGGGCGCGAACCCGAAGCTGATGACGTCGGCCAGGTTGTCGAGCTCCGCGCCCATCGCGGAGGCACGGAACCGCCGCGCCACGAGCCCGTCGAACAGGTCACAGGTCGCGCCGATGAGCAGCAGCACGATGGCGGTGGCGAAATAGCTGGGCGCGGGTGTGAACCGCCCGCCACCGACCTGGAGTTGCTGGATGGCGGAGTAGGCCAGCACGCACACCGCGAGGAATCCGCAGACGGCGTTGCCCAGGGAGAGGGAGTCCGCGGCGGACAGGCGGAACGCCTTGCCCACGGGACCACGAGGCTCTTCCTCATCCGCCTGCCAACTACCGGCATCAGCCGCGGTCAATTCTGGTCACCCCCGCAACCGTCTTCTCACCCACGGACACCGCGGGAGATATCCCTTCCGGAAGGTAGAGATCAACCCGGGAACCGAGCCTGATGAGCCCGACTCGCTCGGCCTGCTCCACCTTGGCTCCGGCGGTCAGGTATGGCACGATCCTGCGCGCCACCGCGCCTGCGATCTGCACCATCTCGATGTCGCCCAGCGTGGTCTCGAAATGCCACACCACGCGCTCGTTCTGGTCGCTGTCCTTGTTGAACGCCGGCAGGAACCCACCTGTCACATGCTGCACGGATGCGACATTTCCCGCAAGAGGGGCACGGTTGACGTGCACGTTCAGCGGGTTCATGAAGATGGCGACCCTGGTACGGCCATCGGGCCACGGGTCGATGCTCTGCACCACGCCGTCGGCGGGCGACAGGATGCGACCTTCGCCCGGCGTGCGGTCGGGGTCGCGGAAGAACCAGAGCATGCCCGCGGTGAGTGCGCTGAGCGGGGCCGCCGCGAGCGCCCATCGCCGGTCTCGGCGCGTCAGCAGCGCGGTGGCCACCGCCGCGGCCGCCGTTGGAAGGAGCCACGGGGAGACCCCGCGCGCGAGCCTCATGCGGCTCGGATTAGCAGAATCGTCTGACACGTACAACCTTTGGTGGTGACTGGACTGGGCGCTTTGCCGTGATGTTACCGAACCAGCAACTATTACACGGCACAACTACACAAGCAAAGCGCCTCGAAGCCCTTTTCGCTAGACCTGCTCCGGGTGCGGTTCTTCGCCCTTGCGCGCGTCGATGCGGGCCTTGATCAGGCTCGCCACGGTGGTGATGACCATGGTGGCGCCAATGACCGAGAGCGACACCCAGATGGGAATTTCGGGCGCCCAGGAGACATGGCTGGAGTGCAACGCCTCCAATACGAGCTTAACCCCGATGAACCCCAGGATGAACGCCAAACCATAGCTGATGTAGACGAGCCGCTGCAGCAGGCCGCCCAGGAGGAAGTACAGCTGACGCAGCCCCATCAGGGCGAACGCGTTGGCCGTGAAGACGATGAAGGGGTCCTTGGTGAGCCCGAAGATGGCGGGAATCGAGTCGAGCGCGAACAGCAGGTCGGTGCTGCCGATGGCGACCATCACGATGAGCATCGGGGTCACCATGCGCCTACCGTCGATCTTCACGGTGACCTTGGAGCCGACATATGTCTCGGTGGTGGGGAAGGCCCGGCGCACCCACCGCAGCACGAGATTCTCGTTGAACTCCTCTTCATCGCCCTTGAGGTGCTGGCGGACGATGTTGATCGCCGTGTAGACGAGGAAGGCGCCGAAGACGTAGAACAACCAGCCGAACCGCTCGAGCGCCGCGGCGCCCAGCGCGATGAACGCGCCGCGCATCACCAGCGCGAGCAGGATGCCGACGAGCAGAACCTTGTGCTGGTAGATCTTGGGCACGGCGAACCGGCTCATGATGATGAAGAAGATGAACAGGTTGTCGACACTGAGGCTGTATTCAGTGATGTATCCGGCGAAGAACTCGCCTGCTCTGTCTCCCCCCGTGGTGACCCAGAGCAACAATCCGAAGGCGGCGGCGAGGATGACGTAGAACGTTACCCAATATCCCGCCTGCCGCATGGAGAACTCTCGGGCTTCTCCGCGGTCGACGATCCAGAGGTCAATGGCGAGGACGACAAGCAGACCGCCGATGACGGCGATCCAGGCCCACAAAGGTTCACTCACTCAGACCCTCCGGCATGCACGATTCATTGCCGGAGGTCTCTCCCGCCCGCGAAAACCTGCGGACCGGCAGCCCCGGGGGCCCCGTGGAGTGGGGCTACACCGTGATGACGAGGCTGTCGCGAAGGGATACTCCCCTCCCTAACCCAGGCAGTATATGAGAACGCACCAAGCGCACCTAATCATCCGGTGACCAACCTGGGCTCTCACGACCGGTAAACGGCCAGCACGCTCTCCACGACGTCATCGCCGTCCGGCATCTCCCGCCCCCGCCGCGTGGCCGCCGCAGCCAGCCTTTCCGCAGCTCCCGGCGCTGACAGCAGCTCCTGTACGGCCCCCCGGAACCCACCCACATCCCCGTAGGGCACCAGAATCCCCCCATCCCCCAAGATTTCTGGAATCCCACCTACATCGGAGGCAATAGCCGGCGTCCCCGTCATGAGCGCCTCTCTCAACGTGAGCGGCTGCCCCTCCCAGCGACTGGGCATCACCAGCGCCACAGCCGCCCCAAGCAAATCGGCCACATCACTACGATTCCCCAGCAACCGGACAGGAAGCCTCTCGGCCTCGACCCGGCGCTCCAACTCCCCGCGCAACGGACCTTCCCCCGCCACCACGAACAGCGGCTCCCCCCGCCACGGCCCGGCCGCGACGTCGAGCAGGGTCTCCAGCCCCTTCTGCTGCGCCAGCCTGGCGATCGTGAGCAGGATGGGCCGATTCCCGGCTCCCAGCTCGTCCCTGACCTCCTGGGGCGTCCGCTTCGCCGGTGGCGGCACGGGCGCCGTCACCACGGCGGCCCGCACGTCGCGGGCCCCCAGCCCGGTCATCCGCTCCGCCAGGTCAGGCGAGACGGCCAGCACGTGCCCCGCCCGCCGCGCCACGATCCGCTCCAGCACCCCGTAGACGACCCCGACGAACCCGCCGGCGGTCAGCGCGTTGTGCAACGTCACCACGGGCCCCGGCCGCCCCAGCGCCGCCAGCGCCCCGGCCCGCAGCCCGTGGGCGTGCACCACGTCGGCGCCCCGGGTCAGCCGCCTGATCGCCGCCACCGCACGCAGATCGCCGACCGGATGCGGCCGATCGGAGACGCCCACTTCGACGAACCTGGCCCCCGCGGCGCCGAAGGAGAACTGCTCCTCGACGCTGCGGGGCCCTGCCACCAGCACCCTGTGCCCCCGCCGGACGAGCCCCTCCACCAGCATCAGGACATGCCGCCCCGTGCCACCGGACGTGGTCCCCAGCACGAACGCCACCCGCACGCCCTACCCCTTCCTCAAGTCCACAGCCAAACTCACACCCCTGAGCCCCCGCCTCGCCGCAGCAGCCCGGCCACCGCACCGGCATCCTCCCGGTCCACCAGCGCCACGACCCCGCCCCCCACGGCCAGCGCCACGACCGCGGCCAGCACGGCGGCTCCCACATTCGGCCAGATGTCGCTCACCCCGAGCCACCCCACCACCCCGGCCCCCGCGAGGTAGCCCAGCACCCCTCCGGCCACCGCGGCGCCCCCGGCCCGGCCCAGCCCCGCGACGGCCAGGCTCCCCCGAGCCCGCACCACGGAGCCGAGCAACATCGCCCCACCTACGCTCATGCCCACGCTCATCCCGAGCGCCATCCCCCCGATCTTCCATTCGTCGGGCAGAACCAGCACGAACACGGTCTGGGCGACCATGACCACACCCCACCCCGCCACGGTGCCGGTGGCCACCGCCCGCCCCCGGCCCGCCGCGTACAGCACACGGGTCAGGTGCGCGATGAGCCCATATCCCACCAGACCAGGCGCGAACAGCGCGATCGCCAACGCGAGCTGATCATGGGGAACCTGGCTCTTGCGCGCGAGGAACACCACGGCGCCGGGGCCGGACGCGGCGGCCAGCACCCCCGCGGCCAGCCCCGACACCAGCACCACGGCCCGGGTCGTGCGCGCCGCGAGCGCCGCGAAGACCGCGGGATCGCCCGCCTGCGCGGCCAGCCGGGGAAACGCGCTGGTGGCGATGGGTACGGCCAGCACCGCGTACGGCACCAGATAGATCGCCCACGCGTAGTTGTAGATGACGATGGCCCCGTTGCCGATCGCGTTGTTCGACAACACCAGCACCACGATCATGGCCGCCTGCTGGGCGAGCAGCCCCGCGATGCCCGCCAGGGCGAGCCTGCGCACCTGCGCCGCCACCCCGTCGGGGAACCGTAACGTCGGCCGCCACCGCAACCCCAGCCGCCCCACGGGCCCGAGCACTGCCACCACCAGCGACACCACACCCAGACTCGTCCCCACCGACAACGCCAGCTCAGCGGGCCCTGGCACCGTGGCGGGATCGCTCGTCCCACCGAGCGGCACGAACAGCAGGTAGGCGACGATGACCACGATGCTCGACACCAGAGGCGCGACCGCGGGCCCGGCGAACCTCTTGTACGCCTGCAACATGCCGTAGAGCACCACGGCCACCCCGTACAGCGGAATCTGGGGCGCGAAGACGACCAGCATCCGGGTGGCCACCGCGGACACGGCGTCGACGTCGCAGTCAGAGAGGGAAGCGCCGAAGAACAGGCCGATGACCGGCCCGGCCAGCAGGGCGACGAGCGCGCCCAGCGGGACGAGCACGACGACCACCCAGGTCAGCAGCGCCGAGCCGATCCACCCGACCCGCTCCCGCGAACCCCGCTCGGCCGGACCCGCGAGCACGGGCACGACCATCCCCGCCAGCGCGCCCCCTGCGACCACCTCGAACACGATGTTGGGGATGTGGTTGGCCGTCATGTAGGCCGTGGACAGGCAGTTGGTGCCGACGGTCTGGGCGAAGGCGTATTGCTTGGCGAAACCGACGACGCGCGCCAGCACGGTGATCGCCCCGATGAGCATCGCGCCACCCGCGACGCCCCGCGCCGTCACCACACGCACCCGGCCTCCTCAGCCCCGCAGCCGACCAACCTTACGCAGACATCCTGGCAGGCCGGACCGACAATCGCGCCGACGGGCGGGTCACACGGAGTCGGCCGGGCGGCGGCCGAGCATGTCGATGCGGTTGAGCACCGGGTTCCCGGCGATGACCTTGGTGAAGCTGACCTTCTCCGCCGCCGCCGTCAGGGCCACGACGGTGCCCAGCAGGGCGTACCGGCCGGGCTTGCCGAGCTTGGTGACGGCGGCGAGCCCGAGCAGGGCGCCCAGGGCGTTGGCGCCGGCGTCGCCGAGCATGGCGCGTTCGCCGAGGTCGGCGGGCAGCAGCGCGGCGGCGGCGCCCAGCGGGACGGCGGCCAGCGCGGCCGCCGCGGGCGAGCCGCGCAGCAGCGTGAGAGCGAGCAGCGGCCCGCCGGTCAGCAGGCTCACCTTGATGGCGCGGCCTGGACGCAGGTCGAAGAGGTTGGCGAGGTTCGCGGAGCCGGCGATGGCGGCGCCGTTCACCAGGGTGTCCACGGGGCCCTGGGAGACGAGGGCGGCGGCGCCCAGGCCGGTGGCGCCGATGCCGAGGATCTTGACGGCGCCGCTGGTGACCTCGCCGCGGGTGAGCGCGCTGAGGTGTCCCTTGAACCCCTTGGAGGAGGCGGTGCCGTAGAGGTCGTCGTAGGCGCCGAGCGCGCCGCTGCCGACGCCCGCGAGCAGCGCGGCGGCGCGCACCCGAGGGGGCAGGCCGGGCGTGAGCGCGGCGGCGGCGCCCGAGCCGGCCACGAAGGCGGGGCCTTCGAGCAGGGTGATCGGCTCGCCGCGATGGTTCTTCCTGGTCCAGCGGCCACTCAGGTCGGCGGGCCTGCTGCGCGTGAACGCCGCGTAGGCGGTGCGCGCGGCCACTGCGCCGATCGCGGCACCGGCGAGGGCGTAGAGCAGGCCACGGGCCCGGCTCGCTGGCATGTCAGCTCCCTGACTCGGTGGTGGGGGACGGCGTCGGGGACGTCACCGGGGGCATGGGGTTCGAGGCTCCCTTGCCCATGCCGTACTGGCCGGCACGCCCGGACAACTGCTCCCGGAGAGAGTAGACGATCACGACCCGGCCCAGAGGCATATCTGCGGTATCCACCGTCGACACGCGCTTGGAGATCTCACTCTCGTCGCGTACGGCGGTGATCGCGTCGCCGACCGGGGCGGTGGGGATGGCGGTCCCGGCCAGCACCGTGCCCGTGCCCCCGACGTCGAAGCCATCGGCCACGGAGACGAGCGCGCCCGCCTGGGTCTCGGCGCTCTCCCCCTCGTACGGCTTCTCCGGCGCGAACATCACCGCCAGCATGGCCCGCTTGGCCGGATCGCCCTCGGTGCTGAGCAGCCCGCCCGCCTCGAACGTGCTGAGGATGTCGGTGGTGGCGGGGTTGGGGGTGCCGCCCTGGGCCTGGTCGGTCGTGACCAGGGCCGAGGCGAGCAGCGTGGAGGCCCTGTCCCAGCTCGTGGCGGTGGCGGGGAAGACCATGTTGGCCGGCTTGAGCTGGTTGACCAGCCCGTCGAGCACGCCCGTGCCCTTGGGGTCGAAGAACTTCTCGGTCAGCGTGACGCGACCGGAGATCTCCGCGCCGGCCTGGTCGAGCACCTGCTGGACGCCCTCGCGCACGGTGGAGCTGGAGCCCGGCGTCTCGATCAGCAACACCCGCTGGCCCGTCAGCTCGGCGGCCACCAGGTCAGGCGTCACGGAGGTGATGAAGGTGTCGTTGCCGGCCTCGCGACCCTGCAGCGTGTCGATCTCCGCCCGTAGATCCTCCTTCGTCTTGGTGAGCTGCGCGGTCAGCTCCTGCGCGGATTTGAGCGCCGGGTCCTGCAGCAGCGTGGTGCCCAGCACGATTCCCACCGCGAGGGCAAGGAAGATCGCGACGATGGAGACGAGGTGGTAGCGAAAATCGATCACGAGAAGAGTCCGACCAGCCAGAAGATAAATGCGTTCCAGACGTCTTGCAGGCCGTTCAGCCAGGTCTGGCCGAGTGGCGAGAGAAAGAGCGCGACTCCCATGGTGACCAGTGCGGTGACCACGAGCAGAAGCAGCTGCGGGGTGCTGATGCGACTGCGGTAGAGCCTGCTGACGCCCTTGGCGTCGATGAGCTTGCTGCCGATGATCAGCCGGGTGAGGAAGGTGCTGGCCATGCCGGGGCGGCCCTTGTCGAGGAACTCCTCCAGCGTGCCGTGGGTGCCGACCGCGACGATCAGCTCGGCGCCCTTGTCGTCGGCCAGGATCATGGCGATGTCCTCGCTGGTGCCGGTGGCGGGGAAGATCACCGCCTCGCGACCGAGCTGGTGCACACGCTCCAGGCCGGGCGCCCTGCCGTCGCGGTAGGCGTGCACGACGAGCTCGGCGCCGCAGGTCAGAGCCTTGGTGGAGACCGAGTCGAAGTCGCCGACGATCACGTCGGGCAGGTAACCGGCCTCCAGCAGCGCGTCCGCGCCGCCGTCGACGCCGATGAGAATGGGACGGTATTCGCGGATGTACGGGCGCAGGGTGGCGATGTCTTCCTTGTAGTGATATCCGCGCACCACGATGAGGGCATGCCTGCCCTCCATGAGGGTGCGGATCTCAGGGACACCGACTCCGTCGATGAGAAGCTTGCCCTCACCGCGGACGTATTCCATCGTGTTGACCGCGAATGCCTCGATCTGCACGGCCAGCCCGGCGCGCGCCTCGGCCATGGCGGACTCGACGGTCTCGGAGGTCTGCTCCTCGCCCTTGCCCACCACGTCGTCGTCGAGGTAGACGACGCCCTGACAGACGCGTACGACATCACCGTCCTTGACGCGCTCGAACAACTCCTGATTGGCGTTGTCGACGAACGGCACGCCCGCGTCCAGCAGGATCTGCGGGCCCAGGTTGGGGTAGCGGCCGCTGATGCCGGTGGCGACATTGACCACGGCCGAAGCACCGCACGCGACGAGTGCCTCCGCGCTCACTCGGTCAACGTCAACATGGTCGATAATCGCAATTTCCCCGGACTGGAGGCGTTTTGTCAGCCTCTTGGTACGCCGGTCGATTCTCGCCACTGCCGTTACACCGGGAAGGTCCCCGACCTTCCTACCGCGGAGGCCCGGCATTCTGCTTCCCGGAACCTTCATCAAGACCATCCTGCCAGAGTGAAACAGCGCGGAGGCCACGCTTGACGCGGCGTGTCCGCTATGTCACCCAGGATCACCTGTCTGCGGCCGCGAGTCCCAGCAGTTCTTCCGCATGCGCCCGGCCCAGCTCGGAGTCCTCCAAGCCGGCCAGCATGCGGGAGAGCTCGCGTACCCTGCCCTCGTGGTTGAGCGTGACGACGCCGCTGCGCACGACGCTGCCGTCGCTGGCTTTCTCGACCACGAGATGCTGATCGGCGAACGCCGCGACCTGCGGAAGATGTGTGACCACAATCACCTGCGCGGTGCGGGCCAGCCGGGCCAGCCTGCGCCCGATCTCGACCGCGGCCTTCCCGCCGACCCCCGCGTCGACCTCGTCGAACACGAACGTCGGCACAGGATCCGCCCCCGCGAAGACCACCTCGATCGCGAGCATCACCCGGCTCAGCTCACCACCCGAGGCCCCCTTGTTGAGCGGCAGCGGCGGCGCGGCGGGATGCGCCGCCATCCGCACCTCCACCTCGTCGCGGCCCTCGGGCCCGAACTCCGCGCTCTGGGAGAGCTGGACGATGACCCTGGCGTGCGGCATGGCCAGCGCGGTCAGCTCCTCGGTCACGGCCTGGCCGAACCGCTCGGCGGCGGCCTCGCGCACCTTGGTGAGCCTGGCGGCCAGCTCGGTGACCCGGGCGGTCAGCTCCTCGTGCTCGCGGGTCAGGTCCCCGATGCGCTCGTCGTCGCCTTCGAGCTCGGCCAGCCGCGCGGCCGACTGTTGCGCCCAGGCCAGAACGCCCGCGCTGTCCTGGGCATATTTCCGTATCAAGCTGGTCAGCACCGAGCGGCGTTCCTGTACGGCGGCCAGCCGCGCCGGATCGGCCTCCACCGACTCCGCGTACGCCGCCAGATCCGTCGCCACATCCGAGATCAGGTAGCCGGCCTCGGCCAGCCGGTCGGCCACGCCGGCGAGCTCGGTGTCGAAGTCGCGCACCGCCTCCACGGCCGAGCGCGCCTCCCCCAGCAGCGAGGCCACGTCCTGAGGGCTGCCCGCGGCCTCCATCGGGTCGCCGAGCAGCGCCGTGTGCGCCGTCGTCGCGGCGCTGCGCAGGGCGTCGGCGTGCGAGAGCCGCTCCTCCTCACCGCGCAGCTCGGCGTCCTCGCCGGGCTTGGGATCGACCTTCTCGACCTCCTCCAGCCCGAACCGCAGCTGGTCGGCCTCCTGCGCCCGCTCCCTGGCCCTGGTGGTCAGCTCGTCGAGCTGCGCCGTCACCTGCTTGTGCCGTTTGTACGCCTGCGAGTACGCCCTCAGCGGCTTGACGAGTTCGTTGCCGGCGTAACGGTCGAGCGCGGCCCGCTGCCTGGCAGGCTGCAGCAGCCGCTGCTGGTCCATCTGCCCGTGCACCGCCACCAGGTCGTCGGCCAGGTATGTCAGCGTGCCCACGGGCACTGTGCGGCCGCCCAGCCAGGCCCTGGACCTGCCCTCCGCCGACACGGTGCGCGAGATGATCAGCTCGCCGTCCTCGACCTCGCCGCCGATATCCTCGACCTGCTGCGCGACGCGCCCGCCCGGCTCGATGACCAGCGTGCCCTCGACGGAGGCCCGATCGGCCCCCGGCCGGACGCGCGAAGGATCGGCCCGGCCGCCGAACAGCAGCCCGAGCCCGGTGACGACCATCGTCTTGCCCGCACCCGTCTCGCCGGTGACCACGTTGAAGCCAGGCGAAAGCTCGAGCACGGCCTCGTCGATGACGCCGAGCCCCTGGATGCGGACCTCCTCGACCCTCGGTCGCACTGCCCACTCCCGTTCACTGCCGTGTCTGACGCCGTTGCCCGCGCTGGGCCGCTGGGGGCGGCCCACCATGCTCACGTGATCCTACGCGCTCTCCCCTCCATTCACTCAGGGTCGCACCCTCCCGCGCCATCCCTGTACAGGGAGCTCGAACTTGGCCACCAACCTGTCGGTGAACGGCGCCCCGTTGCTCTCCACGCCGTGCAGCCGGGCCAGCCGCACGGGCTCGGCGCCTCTGCGCACCTCGACCCGTGACCCCGACGGCAGCTCGAACCTGCGGCGCCCGTCGCACCACAGGACGCCGCCAGGCGTTTCCGGCAGGATCTCGACGGCCAGCGTGGAGCGCGGGGAGACCACCAGCGGCTTGGCGAACAGCGCGTGGGCGCTGATGGGCACCATGAGCAGCGCCTCGACCTCGGGCCAGACGACAGGTCCGCCGGCGGAGAACGCGTACGCCGTCGAGCCCGTCGGGGTCGCGCAGATCACGCCGTCGCACCCCCACGTGGACAGCGGCCGGCCGTCGATCTCGGCGACCACCTCCAGCATGCGCTCCTGCTTCTCGACGGTGGCCTCGTTGAGCGCCCAGGTGTCGGCCAGCACCCGCCCGTTCTGCCGGGCGAGAACATCGATCGTCATCCGCTCCTCGACGTCGTAGCGGCCCGCCACGACGTTGTCGACCGCCGCGGCCAGATCCGCGACCTCGGCCTCGGCCAGGAACCCGACATGCCCGAGATTCACGCCCAGCAGCGGCGTTCCGGCGGGCCTGGCCAGCTCGGCGGCGCGCAGCAGCGACCCGTCGCCACCCAGCACGATCATGACCTCGGCGTCCTTGGCCGCGCCGGGATCGGCGGGCACCGCCTCGGCCGAGCCGCAGCCGATCTCACCGGCCTCCGCGTCCAGCACCCTGACGCAGATACCGGCCTCGACCAGCCGGTTGATGACCAGCCGGGCGCTCTCGATGGCAGCGCCGCGCCCGGTGTGCACGGCGACCAGCACGGTCCTCTTCATTGTGGCCCCTCCGCGACGGCGCGCTCGATCTCGGCGTCGAGGTCGGCGACCTGCGGCACGCCCTCCCCCTTGCCCAGCCAGAGCAGATATTCCACATTTCCCGACGGCCCCGGCAGCGGGCTGGCGGTCACGCCGCGCACGCTCAGCCCCAGCTCCATCGCCTTGGCCGCGGCGTCACGCACGGAGCGCGCCCGCAGCTCGGGGTCGCGGACGACACCGCCCGCCCCGACCAGGTCCTTCCCCACCTCGAACTGAGGTTTCACCAGCATCACGAAATCCGCCATGGGCGAAGCGACCCCGGCCAGCGCGGGCAGCACCAGCCGCAGCGAGATGAACGACAGGTCTCCCACGACCAGCGTGGGCGGCTCGCCGACCATGTCGGGCGTGAGGTCGCGTACGTTGACACGCTCCATGACCGTCACCCGCTCGTCGGTGCGCAGCGACCAGGCGAGCTGCCCGTATCCGACGTCCACGGCCAGCACGTGGGCGGCGCCGTGGCGCAGCAGCACGTCGGTGAACCCGCCGGTGGAGGCGCCCGCGTCGAGGCAGCGGCGGCCCTCCACGGACAACTTCTCGAACGCCTCCAGCGCGCCGAGCAGCTTGTGCGCTCCGCGCGAAACGTAGTCGGGCCCGTGCTCGGAGGCGGCCACGACGATGGCGGAGGCGGTGTCGACCTGGGTGGCGGGCTTGTGGGCCCGCTGGCCGCCGACGCTGACCCGGCCGTCCTCGATGAGCTGGGCGGCCTGCTCGCGCGACCTGGCCATGCCGCGGCGTACGAGCTCACTGTCGAGACGGATCCTGCGGCTCACCGGGGTCCCACGGTCTGCTCGCCCCCACCGGGCTCCCGCTCCTCGGGCGTGCTCTCATCCACGGCGGCGAGCGTGCTCTCGAGCCCGGAGAACGCCTCGTCGAAGACCGCGACGTGCTCGCTCACGGGCAGCTCGCCCAGCCGGCCGAGGCCGGCCACGATGGCGTCGACGCGTTCGTCGCCGCTCTGCTCCGGCACCTCACTCATGACTCGACCGTAACGCCTCCCGCGAGCACCCGGGACCTTGGCAGGCGTGTCACACGTTGAAGCTCATACGGGGGTGCTACTGATGTGGAACGCTACCGTCCGCAAAGGGAAGAAAGGATGCGCATCATGGCAAGCGTCGAGGAGTGCCGGGCGGCACTGGCCAAGCTCGTCGCCCAGTTCGACGAGATAGACGAGGAGGACCGTGCCAAGCACGTGGTCGAGCGCACGGTCAGCGCCCGGGTGTCCGACCTCGACGTGATCTTCTACGGCCGGCTGCACCACGGGGGGCTGGACCCGTTCACGCAGGAGCCGTCGGCGGACGGCAAAGCGGCCGACGTCAAGCTCACGATCGTGAGCGACGACCTGATCGCGCTGGTGGACGGGGAGCTGGATCTGGCGCGCGCGCTGCTGGGAGGGCGGGTGAAGATCGACGCGAGCTTCGGCGACCTGCTGCGCCTGCGCAGACTCATCTGAACCCGCCCGGCCCGAGGAGCCATGAACCCTCCCATCGCCTAGATGTTTTGATGGCCGACATTAATCATTAGGCGATGGGCGTAATGGGCCCGATCATCGACGCGCGGCACCCGAGCCGCGCCCCAGCACCCGCACTCCGGCGGGCCACCGCGATCAAGCCCGCGCCGACCACGCCCCTTCGGCAACGCGAACGAGGCCCCGCTCGACCACACCCCTTCACCCGACGCGAACAAGCGCCCGCTCACCGCATCCCCTCAGCGTTGAGCGCCCGCTCACCGCATCCCCTCAGCGTTGAGCGCCCGCTCACCACGTCCCCTCAGCGTTGAGCGCCCGCTCACCACGTCCCCTCAGCGTTCGGGCATCGGCTTGACCACGTCTTCCTCTCAGCCGACGCGATCCAGCACCGGCTTGACCATGTCCTCCTCGACCCGCCCCGAACCGGCCGTCGCCCAGGCGGCGTCGCAAGCGGCCCTCAGCCCGTCGATCCGGCTGCCATCGCCATCGAGGTGCAACACCCCGCCCTCCCACCGAGCCCGCCATCCCCCGCAAGCACCGTCCCGCACCTCGGGATACGGCTGCAGCAACGCCCGCAGGTCCTCCCCGACGTACGTGGGCCGATGACGAGGCTCCGCCGTCAACACATCGGCCGCCGTGGCGACCCCGGTCAGTACCAGCAGGCTCTCGACCCCGGCGTTGGTGGCCCCCTCGATGTCGGTGTCGAGCCGATCCCCCACGACCAGCGGCCGCCGAGCCTCCGTACGGATCATCGACTCCCGGTGCAACGGCGGATCAGGCTTACCCGCGTAAACCGGCTCAACACCGGTGGCAGTAGCGATCACCCGCACCATCGCCCCGTTTCCGGGCAACTCCCCGCGCTGGGTCGGCATCGTGCTGTCCCCGTTGGAGGCCACGAACAACGCCCCCTGCCGCACGGCCAGCGCCCCTTCTGACAGCAGCCCGTACGACAGCCCGGGAGCGATCCCCTGCACCACGGCGGCGGGCGACTCGGCGGCGGTCGAGACGGGCCGGAGCCCGCGGTCCCGTAGCGCCAGGCGCAGTCCGGACCCGCCGACCACGAGCACGTTCGCCCCGGGCGGCACCCTCTCGGCGACCAGTCGCGCGGCGGCCTGCGCCGAGGTCACCACGTCGGCGGCCGTGGCGGGCGCGCCGAGCTCACGCAGGTGGGCGGCGATGGCGGCCGGTGTGCGGGAGGCGTTGTTGGTGACGTACGCCAGCCGCACGCCATGCCGCCGCGCCTCCTCCAGCGCCGCAGGAGCGCCGGGCACTGCGTGGGCGCCCAGGTACACCACGCCGTCGAGGTCGAGCAGCAGGGTGTCATAGCCGTCGATCAGCACAGCGCCTCTTCCCGTTTGACTCTCACGCTGCGTGAGACTTTAGCGTCACCCCCGTACCCGCCTACGGAAAGGATGACCATGTCCGCGAATCTCAACCTCACGGCAGCAGAACGCACGGAACTGTTCGGTGGCTTCGACCCGGACGAACACGCGGCGGAGGCGGAGCAGCGCTGGGGCGGCACCCAGGCGTGGACGGACGCGATGCGCCGCTCGTCGACGTACACGAAGCAGGACTGGCAGCATTTCATGGCGGAGGCCGCCGAGATCAACGCCCGCATGGCGGACGCGATGCGCTCGGGCACCCCCGCGAACGGCGACCTGGCCATGGACCTGGCGGAGGAACACCGGGCCCACATCTCCCGCTGGTGCTACGAGTGCACGTACGAGATCCACCGCGGCCTCGGGGACATGTACGTCGCGGACCCCCGTTTCACCACCTCCATCGACGCAACGGCCCCGGGCCTGGCCGCGTACTACCAGGCCGCCATCACGGCCAACGCCCTGCGCCACGACGCCTGACACCCCTCCACGTACCGCCTCGCTCGAAGATCCCGGAAAGGAACACCCGACCACCTCATCACCCAGAGACGGCCACCCCAGGCCAGTCCGGGCCACCCCACGCCACCCCACGCCACCCCAGGCCACGCCACCCCAGGCCACGCCGGGCCACGCCAGGCCGGGCCACGCCAGGCCGGGCCACGCCAGGCCGGGCCACGCCAGGCCGGGCCGGGCCAGGCCGGGCCGGGCCACGCGGCCACGCGGCCACGCGGCCACGCCAAGCCACCACGCCAGGCCCCCACCAAAGCGGCGATCACCGAACCGCCGCACCAAACAACCTTCGGCGAACAACGATCAGCACACCGCCGTACCAGCCGACGATTCGCGAGCAGCCACGCGGAACAACGGTCAGCGGGCCACCTCGCCGAACACCGCCCGAGCACCGGAACACCGCCCGAACACCGTCCGAACACCGCCGAAGGTGCCCGCCACGCGCCGCAAGGATCCACCGGCACTGCCCATCGCGCCCCCAGTGGTCAGCGGGGTGGCCCCGTCAAACGGCGAGCCGCCAGGCGCCACCAAGGGCGACCATCCCACCTCCACCCCAAAGAACCCGCGAAGCCGCCCACCATCCCGAACACCCACCCACCGACTACATCCGAGAACACCAACCACCGGCTACATCCCCGATACCAACCACCGGCTACATTTCCCTGCGAGCACGCAAGGTGGCACGCACACTCTTCAAGGCCGACACGTAATGCCGCTCATCAGGCCGCATGGCCACCGCGATGGCCAGCGGTTCCTGGGCCGCCTCCACATCCCCGGTCCGCCACAACGCCAGCCCCAGCCCGAAGTAGGCATAATCCTCAGCCGGATTGGCATCCACGATCTGCCGGAAACTGGCCGCCGCCTGGGCGTACTGCCGGGAATTGAACTGCGCCCGAGCCAACGCCTCCAAAATGCTGCGCGATTCAGGTTCGGCGGCGGCGGCCCGTTCGAGCAAAGCCGCGGCCGCAGCGGGGCTCCCCTCTTTCAGCAACTTGACCCCACGCTGGAACCAGTCATAAACATCACCCCCGGGAGCGCCCGGGGTCTCATCATGCACGTTTCCATCCTGAGCCATGCGTGAGAACTCCTCCATCGCTGTACGGCGACCCTGCCTCGCCCGGCTGCGGAACGGGCACGACTGCAACCATGGGGCGACTTCTGGAAGACGCAAGCATTTATGGCAGCATTCCCGGTATGGGGACTCCTGAACTGCCGGTACCGGACGGTCTGGTGCTACGGCCCTTCCGAGGCGTGCGTTTCGCTGTCGAGGATCCCGCCAAGGTGACCTCCCCGCCGTACGACCTGATCTCCGACGCCGACGTGGAGGTCCTCCTGGACTCTCACCCGTACAACGTCGTACGTCTCATCCTTCCCTGCTCCCCCCGGGGCGACTCCTGCCCACCGGCGCAACACCCGCCTGACCCCACCTTCCAGAGCCGCCCCGAAAACAGCTCTGACGCACCAACCGCACCTCCCAGCGGAGCAGTCGGCCCAATCCCCGCGACCCCCACCAGACCAACCACCCCCACGCCACCCCGACAGGTCCCCAACGGGCCGACCACGCCACCCGGACATGACCCCAACGGGCCGACCACGCCCACGCCACCCGGACATGACCCCAACGGAACAATCACCCCCACACCGTTCAGACACGACCCCACCGGAACCGCCACGCCCAGACCGCCCGGACACGACCCCAACTGGCCAACTACGCCCCCGCCACCCGGATACGACCCCCACGGAACAACCACGCCCCCGCCACCCGGATACGACCCCCACGGAACAACCACGCCCACACCATCCGGGTACGACCCCAGCGGAACCGCCGCCGAAGACGGCACCACACCAACCATCGTCAACGAACCCACCGGCACCACAGATCTCCCCTCCCACGAGCGGATCGCAGCCGGCTCGCACACGCCGCCCCAGTTCCGCCCGGACCCCACCTCCCCCACCGGCGAAGTGCCGCTCCAATCCCGGTACGCCGACGCCAGGAACACGCTGAAGGCCTGGCTGGACTCTGGCGTGCTGGTGCCGGACGACGTACCGGCCCTGTACGTCTATGAGCAGAGCGGCCCAGGCATCCTGCAACGAGGCCTGATCGGAGACGTGGGCCTGGCCGATCCGGGACAGCGCATCATCCTGCCCCACGAGGACGTCTTCCCCGGTCCCATAGCGGACCGCCTGGCACTCATGAGCACCACGCAGGCCAACCTCGAGCCCATCTTCCTCCTGTACGAAGGCGAGAACGGCACGGCCACCCGTCTGGTGGACGAGGTCGCCTCGAACCGCCACCCCCTCGTCTCCGCCCGCACCGAAGACGGCCTGACACACCGCCTATGGGCGATCACGGACCCAGCCGAGATCACCGCGATCAACGCCGACCTCCACCCCCGCCAAGCCCTGATCGCCGACGGCCACCACCGGTACGCGACGTACCGCGTCCTCCAACGCCAGGAACGCGCCACCCAAGCCTCCGCCCCTGGCGGCACGCATCAAGCCCGCCTGCCACAGGCAAGTTCCTCTACTTCGCCGGAAAATCGACCACACCCCGCCGATCCCGTCGGGGCTCAACCGCCTGTCTCCGGCCATGCCGCTGCGACCGAGCCCGTCCAGGCAGACGATCCCAGCCCAGGGGCGGGCGAACCCACCCCAGGACCTTGGGACTTCGGCTTGGCCTTGCTCGTGGACACCAGCGCGTACCCACCCGACCTCAAGGCCATCCACCGCGTCATCCAGGGCCTTCCGGCGGCAGACGCCGCCGCGAGGGCCAAGAGTTCCTGGCAGGTGCACGACTACACCGACTTGGAGCTCGGCCTCGCCGCACTCGAAAGGGCCGCGGAGCCCGCCTTTCTGCTCGCCGACGGAAACGGCTCGCACCTGCTCACCGACCCGGATCCGGTGCAACTAGCCCGCGCCATGCCGGCCGATCACTCCGACCGCTGGAACTCCCTCAACACCTCCGTCCTCACAGAGTTCGTCCTGCCCGTGGTGTGGGACATGCGTGACAACGACGAAACGGTACGCATCGTCCACCACGACACGGACGCCGCAGTACGGCTGGCCATCCGCACTGGCGGCACCGCGGTGATCCTCAAGCCGCTCGCGATCGAGGACGTGCTGGCCGTCGCCGAAGGAGGTGAACGAGTGCCCCGCAAATCCACCTCCTTCGGCCCGAAACCAAGAACCGGCCTGGTGCTGCGCACGTTCGCAACCGACTGAGCCCCCGCGCGCTGCAACAGTCGTCCACGAGACATCGACCAGGCACACAGCACACGGTGAGGCGGTACACGGACACGCAATGCCCCTCCCTCAGACATGCCGGCGCACGTCTACTGGCACAGACATCCGCACCGGCCCTTGGACACGTTTCGCCGGTCGATGCCTGAGGAAATCCCAGCCGTACACGCCCCTGCGACCAGCCCCGTCAGCCGGTCAATGCCCTGGGCACCCCCAGCCGTACACGACCCCGCGGCCAACCCCATCAGCCAGTCGATACCTGGGCAGGCCCCAGCCGTACACGCCCCTGCGACCAGCCCCGTCAGCCGGTCGATACCTGGGCAGGCCCAGCGGTATACGAGCCCGCGGCCAGCCCGTCAGCCGGTCGGTGCCAGGTAGGACACCTGCCGAGGGATCAGGGCAGCGAGTTGCACGCCGCCAATGTCGTCAACGGGGTCGTCGGGTTCGGAGAGTTCGGCCTCGTACGGCTTGGCGGTGCTCACCTCCACCTCGTAGCGCCAGGTCTTGGCGGCCGACGGGCCGAAGACGCGGCAGCGGAATGACCCCGTCACCTCGATGTAGTCGCGGGGTTTGAGGCCGCGGACCACGGCGGCCGTTTCGGGGTTGAACGTGACGCACGGAATGCTGTCCGTAAGAGCCGCGCCACGTCTGTTACGGCGGCGACGGACGATGATGCGCCACTTCGTCACGGTGTCGCCGCTCGGCAAGGGGTGCTCCTCGACCGACGCTGACAGCCTCCCCACGAGCAAGACTTCGTTTCGATCCACGGTCGTCCTCCTATCGGTGCTCTGGTGGAGATCACTATCTACGATGAGGAGGAGGCCAGGTCGGCTAGAACGCCGTTCTGGGGATAACGGCTGGACGCTCGGGAGTGGCTGTGGACAACATCACCGCGCTAGGCGGCGACGTCTATGAGATCGACACCAAAATGGCCGGATATACAGGCATCACGGCTGGCTACCTGATCCTGAGTGACCGGCCGTGCCTGGTGGAGACGGGTACCTCCACCTCTGCACCCGTGGTACGGGACGCGATCGCCTCACTCGGCGTCGGCCCCGAGGACCTGGCGACGGTCGTCGTCACCCATATTCATCTCGATCATGCGGGAGGCGTGGGGGACATCGCCAGGTTCTTCCCATCCGCGCAGGTCGTCGTACACGAGAAAGGCGCCCGCCACCTCGCCGAGCCCTCACGTCTCATGGCCAGCGCGCGCATGGTGTGGGGCGACAAGCTCGACACCCTCTTCGGCGAACTGTCCCCCACCGAGCAGGAACGCATCGTCGCCCTGGGCGACACCGGCGCCATCGACCTCGGCAACGGACGTACGCTGAGCAGCCACTACTCCCCTGGGCACGCCAAACACCACGTGGGCCTGGTCGACTCCACCACCGGCGACCTGTACGTCGGCGACGCGGCCGGCGTCTACCTGCCCGAGACGGGCGATCTGCGCCCCGCGACCCCTCCGCCGGACTTCGACCTGAAGACCGCACTCGACTCGATCGCGCTGTTCGGGGCCCTTGGGCCGCAGCGGCTGCTGTTCAGTCACTATGGGCCGGTAGACGCCGTTCAGGAGACGCTTGAACGGTCTGCGGAGGAGCTCCGTGTCTGGGTGGATCTCACGCGGCAGGCGCGGTCTGAGGGCATGGACCTGGACCACGCCGTCGCCATGGTCAGAGACCGCACCAAGGAGCGCTACAGCGCGCTGACCTCCGATGACGGTACGGCTGAGCAGTTCGAACTGCTGAGCGGCGCCCCGTCGAACGTCGCAGGAATCCTACACTGGCTGGACCGCGTCTCCCCATGACCTCGCCCGACGAGTCCTGCCGGCGACAGCCCCCGCCCTGACGCCCCTCTCACCCGGCCGACGGCCATGGCATCATGGCGCGAACCCGCCCACAAACAACCGTGGACACCACAACGGCACTCCGCCCCTGGCTGACGACCGTGGCCAGTCAACGCGCCGTCTGCCGCCGCACCCTGGGTCCAAACGGCGGACAATCCGGTTCGTACACGCGACTTGACAACCCCGGTATGGGCGCGACACGCCTCGGAAGGCCGTAGCGCCGGTGAGTTTGCCCTGCCCCCGACAGCCGGACCCGGGAGGTGAGACAAGCTGCCTCCAGCAGTTGGGACGCAGGAGGCCAGAAGAATCGTCGCCCATACCCGGACGCAGGTGATCAGAAGAACCATCTCGCGCAGTCGGACACGGGTGGTGATATGGACAGACGATCGGAGCCACACCAGTTCGCATGCCTGAGCCCGAGGGCGGATGGATTCGCAGGCGGGACACCCTCCTCAGAGGGACATCCCTGAGGTTGGCCGGCGCGCACTTGTCGGCATCGCCGCGCGAAGAGCGCGCCTCAGGGATCGCTGCGCGGACAGCGCACGTCGGCATCGCCGCACGAAAGCACACGTCAGCATCGCTGCGCGGACAGCGCACCTCAGGAATCGCTGCGCGGACAGCGCACGTCGGCATCGCTGCACGGACAGCACACGTCAGGGATTTCTCGGCGCTGGGCCAACGTCCATGCAGGCCAAGGGATCTCAATCCGCCACTGCACGCGAAGATCGGCCCAGGCCCGTCCCGCCGCACCGCCTCACTCAATATTGAGGAGCCGGTACGGCGGGCAGCGGGCTTAGTCGTCCGTCTTGGGCCTTTCCGTGGCCGTATCGCCGGAGTCGTTGAGGACGTCACCGAAGTTCGGCTCGATGAACGCCGGCGTGATGCTCGGCGCGTTGCCGCCCTGCTCCGTCGCTTCCCGGGTCTCGCCCCGCGAAGGGACGGCTTCCGAGGCCGAGTCGCCCTCGACATCCGCCGTGCCAGGCTGCTCTGAAGCATCCTCGGCGTCCTCAGGACCGGACTGCTCCGAAGCATCCTCGGCGTCCTCAGGACTGGAGTGCTCCGTGTTCGCCTCCGGGGCCTCAGACGCGGAGCCGCTTTCCTCCGGTTGCTCCTCATCGAGTACGTCGCCGACGGTGCCCTGCTCCAAGTCCTCAGCAGAACCGGCCTGCGCCGAATCCTCGGCAGAATCGGCCTGCTCCGCCGCGTCACCCCGAATGTCGGCAGCGTCCGCATCCAGGAGGTCGCCCGCTTCGGCGAGGGCCACGGCATCGTCCGCTTCAGCCTCGTCCGCCTCAGCCTCGTCCGCCTCAGCCTCGGTTCCGACCGTCTCGGCCTCGGGTTCCGTCACGTCGGCGTCCTCGGAGTCGGCCTCGTCAGACTCCTCGTCGAAGTCCTCCTCGACGTCCTCGATGACGGCTCCGGTCAGCTCCGCGTACCGTTCGGCGGCCTCAGTCTCCCCGTCCTCGTCGAATGCCATCGCCCTGCCGAACCAGTCCGTGGCCGCCTCCTGGTGCCCGGCATCGGCCAGAGCGTCCGCGTAGGCGAACGCCAGTCGCGCCGACCACGGCTTGGGCTGCGGGTCGCGCAGCTCAGGCAGGCGCTGCAGAGTGATGACGGCGGCGTCGTGCTGGCCCAGGTCGCGGCGGGCGCCGGACTCGACGATGGTCAGCTCGATGCGCCCGGCGCGGTCGAGGCGTTCGGCTTCGGGCGCACGTACGAGGTCGATGGCGCGCTCCGGACGGCCGAGACCGCGTTCGCAGTCGGCCATGACCGGTAGGTACGCCTCCGAACCCGTCATCCGCTTGGCCGCCCGCAGGTCGCTCAGCGCCTCCGAGAAGTGTCCAGCGCGGTAGGCGACGATGCCGGCGGCCTCGCGTACGACCCCGATGCGGGCCGCGAACCTGCGTGCCACCTTCGTGTGCTCGTGTGCCCGGTCGGGATCGTCGTCCTCGAGCGCCCGCTCTGCGGCCACCAGATGCCGTCCGACCAGGTCGGCGAGGTCACCGGGCAGGGAACGCAGCTCCTCAAGGACTTCCTTGTCGAGCTCGTCCACGGTGATGTCGGGGGCCACCTCGGGCAGTTTCTCGCGCGGCGGAGCCTCTGCGGCGTCGTCGCGGTCGCTCCTGCCGTACCTGGCACGGGTCGCCGCAGGACGCTCATCACGGCTGTCCCTGGAGAACGGCCTGGACTCTCGCTGCCCACCCTCGCGGCCGCCACCGGAGCCACCTTCACGCCGGTCGCCATAACCGCCCTCGCGCCGGCCGCCGTACCCGCCTTCTCGACGCGGGCCGCGGTCATCCCGGAAGCCACCCTCACGGCGGGGACCACGATCAGCACCGGATCCGCCGGCGCCACGAGGCCCACGGTCGTCCCGGAAACCGCCGCCCTCACGACGCGGCCCACGATCTTCAGGACCGCCTTCACGGCGGGGGCCCCGGTCATCCCGGAAACCACCCTCACGACGGGGACCACGATCATCCCGAGACGCACCGGCGCCACGAGGGCCACGATCGTCCCGGAAACCGCCCTCACGGCGGGGGCCACGATCAGTACCGGATCCGCCGGCGCCACGAGGCCCACGGTCATCACGGAAACCGCCCTCACGACGGGGACCGCGATCAGCACCGGATCCGCCAGCGCCACGAGGCCCACGGTCATCACGGAAACCGCCCTCACGGCGCGGACCGCGATCAGCACCAGCTCCACCGGCGCCACGGGGACCGCGATCGTCGCGGAAGCCACCTTCCGTGCGCGGACCGCGATCGTCGCGGAAACCGCCCTCACGGCGAGGACCCCGGTCATCGCGGAAACCGCCCTCACGGCGCGGCCCACGATCGTCCCGGAAACCGCCCTCACGTCGGGGTCCGTAACCGCCCTCGCGCCGGTCACCTGAGGCACCTTCGCGGTGCGGCCCACGATCATCCCGATCACGGAACGGACGCCGGTCATCGCCCTCACGACGGGGACCACGATCAGCACCGGATCCGCCGGCGCCACGAGGCCCACGGTCATCACGGAAACCGCCGCCCTCACGACGCGGCCCACGATCTTCAGGACCGCCTTCACGGCGAGGGCCCCGGTCGTCCCGGAAACCACCCTCACGACGGGGACCACGATCATCCCGAGACGCACCGGCGCCACGAGGGCCACGATCGTCCCGGAAACCGCCCTCACGGCGCGGCCCGCGATCAGCACCGGATCCGCCAGCGCCACGAGGCCCACGGTCATCACGGAAACCGCCCTCACGGCGCGGCCCGCGATCAGCACCAGCTCCACCGGCGCCACGGGGACCGCGATCGTCGCGGAAGCCACCTTCCGTGCGCGGACCGCGATCGTCGCGGAACCCACCCTCACGGCGAGGACCCCGGTCATCACGGAACCCGCCCTCACGGCGCGGCCCACGATCATCCCTGTCTCGATACGTGCCACGGTCGTCACCACGAGGTCCACGATCGTCACCCTCGCGCCGAGGACCACGGTTGTCGCGGAAGCCGCCCTCGCGACGAGGGCCGGAACCGCCTTCCCGCCGCTCGCCGACGCCTCCTTCGCGGCGCGGCCCACGATCATCCCGATCGCGGTACGGCCGGCGCTCATCTCCGTCGCGACGGGCTCCGCGCTCATCGTCTCGTCGCGGCCCTCTATCGCCGCGATTGTCGGAGCGTGGCCTGTCGTCGGAACGGAACGGACGGTCGCCACCGGAGTCTCGCCCGCGAGAGCCGTACCCGCCGCTCCTGTCGCCTCCGCCCGAGCGCCTGTCCTCGTGGTCGCCGCGCCCGCGCTGTTCGCCGTCCGATCCGTTATCTCTGTTCACTTCTGGTCCATTTCGTTGGCTCACCCAGCGGACTCTCAACGACGGTCCACTGTGGCTGGTCGCCGCCCGCCCACGGGCCTTACGCGACGAAGGCCACCCGTGGGGGTGGCCCGCTCCCTCCACCCTAGCAAGCCGCGGAACGTACATGAGCCTTACGCAACCCGAATATTGATTCGCCCATTAACGCCCGGCCGACCAGACTCCCCACCAAGTCACTACGCTTCCACGAAATCACCGAGCCCCGCCACCGAATTCCGAACCCGCTGACGGACGACAAGCTCAACCCCCTCGGCGAGATCTGCCACTACACCCCCAACAGCCACCCACCTGACTTCTCCAAGAAAAAGGCGAAATCCTTTCCCGACGAGCCCCGAATATGGCATCCAACAGCAGCGGGCGTCCACCTCAACAAGCTCTTTCTGAACGCCGCCAGAACCCGACCGGAAAACTCCGTATCATCGACCGGATTCGTCCAGCAGAAGCCGTCCTCGGCGCCTACGAGGACACCCCCGCGCCGTATGCCACCGTGTCCTGCCCCAATACCACCTGGATCGGCGGCGACCGTCCAGGCGCCCTGTCAGTCATGCGCCGTGCACTGCGCCCGAACGGCATCGTGCCAGTCGGCGAGTGCCTCTTGGCCATCAATCCCTCCGCCCAAAGTGCAACGTTCTGGGCAGATCAGACGACGGTCCGCGCCGAAGGGTCGCTTCCGACTCCTCAAATGGTCCTGGACAGAGCTGGACAACTGGGACCGCTATATGGCTTGCCAATTGGTGAAGGTGAACGAGGACAAGTTCAGATGACGGAGATGTGCCGGCGATGCGCGATTTCCTTACCAGTCGCGGCGATCAACATCCGGCGGGTGGGACCTCTTCGGCCTCCACTCACGCATCCCGCAAAATTATTGGCCTCCGGTCCCCGAACGCAAGAGAGGGCCACCCCGACTGCTGGGGGTGGCCCTCGTTGCACGCAAAAAAGGGCCCCGACGCTCTATGGCGTCGGAGCCCTTAAAAGATTGTCCGGCGGTGACCTACTCTCCCACACCCTCCCGAGTGCAGTACCATCGGCGCAGAG
>NZ_JBHSPA010000115.1:249971-252125 GCF_042656245.1 Nonomuraea insulae | reverse complement strand
AAGTTTCACGTCCGGTTCTGTAGGCGAGCCGCCCCCGCGAGGGGGCGGCTTAGCCGGCGCCCGTGATGATCCTCATCGCAGGTTCGATGACCTGTTCAACCTCTGTGCCGATCCCGCGTTCTTGCTGGTCGCGTGGGATCAGGTGCGGGGTAACAAGGGCGCCAGGACCGCCGGGGTGGACGGCCGCACAACGGTGTCCATCGCGGAACGAACGGGCGTTGAGGAATTCCTCGACGCACTACGAGACTCGATCAAGGATCGTAGTTTCCGTCCGCTTCCGGTGCGAGAGCGGATGATCCCCAAGGCAGGCGGCAAGCTGCGCCGCCTGGGGATCGCGACAATCGCCGACCGGGTGGTGCAGGCGTCCTTGAAGCTGGTGCTGGAGCCGATTTTCGAGGCGGATTTCCTCCCGTGCTCATACGGGTTCCGTCCGAACCATCGGGCTCACGACGCCGTGGCCGAGGTCCGCCACTTCACGTCCCACGGGTATGAGTGGATCGTGGAAGGTGACATCAGAGCCTGCTTCGACGAGATTTCGCACCCCGACTTACTCGACCGGGTGCGGCTTCGGATCGGGGACAAACGCGTTCTTGACCTGGTGAAAGCGTTCCTCAAAGCGGGCATCCTCGGGGAGGATCGCGTGCTGCGAGAAACCAGCGCCGGAACCCCGCAGGGTTCGATCTTGTCGCCGTTGCTCAGCAACGTGGCACTGTCGGTCCTGGACGAGTACGTCGCCCAGGGACCGGGAGGGCCCGCAAGCAGCAAACTTGGGCGGGATCAGCGTCGCCGTCAAGGTCTTCCCAACTACCGTATTTCCAGGTACGCGGACGACTGGTGCCTGATGGTTCACGGCACCGAAGGCGATGCCAAAGCCCTGCGCGAGGAGATCGCAGGGGTCTTATCCACGATGGGGCTGCGCCTATCCCCGGAGAAGACCCTGATCACCCACATCGATGAGGGACTGGACTTCCTCGGGTGGCACATCCAGCGCCACCGCAAACGAGGAACCAGCCGGTACTACGTCTACACCTACCCCTCACGCAAGGCCCTCGCGGCTGTGATGGGCAAGGTCCAAACGGCGTGCCGGAAGATGGCCACGAACCAGCCGCTCGACACCCTGCTCATCCAGCTCAACCGGATGCTGCCGGGTTGGTGCGCCTACTTCCGCCCCGGCGTGTCCAGCGCGACATTCCAATACCTGAGCTCGTACACATGGAGCCAGGTCATGAAATGGCTGCGCCGCAAACACCGCCGGATCACCTGGAAGGACCTCCGCCGCCGCTATTGCGAGGGAGGTTGGCGGCCAGTGGGAGAGGAACGGACGCTGTTCGACCCCGGAAAGGTGCGCACAACGCGCTACCGCTACCGAGGCGCGGCCATCCCTTCCCCCTGGCCGACCACGGCATGAGGACGATCATCGACAGCGAAATGGGAGTTGTGGAGCGCCCGGTGCCATGAGAGTGGCACGCCGGGTGCGGGAAGCGGCCCGAAGAAACGACTCGATCGAAAGACGAGACCGCGCTTCGGGCCGACTTCACCATCCCACTCTGGACACCGACCCAGACTCCACCGGCCAGGCTCAACCGAGCGACCGGTGGAACCCGCAGATCCTCTCCAATCCCGCCCTGACCGGAATGCCTCGCTCAAAGCTGGACCGGCTGACCGTCGACCTGCGAGCCCTTGACCAGCAGCGCCCGCGAATCAAATCAGGCCGCCCACCCACCGTGGCCTTCACCGACCAGGTCCTGCTCACCGTGCTGCACCAGCGGCTCGGCCTGGCTGTCGAACCCCTGGCGGTTCTGTTCGCCACCAGCCGGACCACCGCCTACCGCACCACCTGCAGCATCAGCGCACTCCTCAACCAGTCCGGCACCCACATCACACCCGCACCCACCCCGCCAGGCCTGCTACGCCTCCTGCACGCACGCGTCCTCGCCGAAGACACCAAAGCCGCCAACAAGATCAAACCCGCGTGTTAATAATCTGCAAGCCCTTAGAAGGAAATCGTCAGCACTGGACAGGGGCACCATCACAAGGCGCGGCCTTGTGCCGGGTGCCCCGGAGAAGGGATGTCAATCGTGAAGCGTACGAAAGCGGTTGGTCTGGCCGGCCTCGCATGCGCGATGCTGATGGTGGGCGTCACGGGACCTGCCT
>NZ_JBHSPA010000115.1:205430-249812 GCF_042656245.1 Nonomuraea insulae | reverse complement strand
ACGCCTGGCTACGGCCCAGCAACATCAACCAGCCGAACACCCGGAGCGTGATCAGATAGAGCAGGCGGACAAGCATAAGACGCGATCTTTCCTGTGGGAACGGACCCCGTTCAACCACAGGTCAGAGCCGTCGTTGCTGAATTTGACCCGATACAGGTTGCGGCAGACGATCTCGGACGGGATACGGACGCGGCTACTGGCGGTCGGCGGCCTGCTGGCAAGCACCTGGCATCGCGGTAGATGTGCAAGGCAGATGGTGATTGGCCGGACTTTGATGCGCGAGGGCGTACGCATGCCGATGATGGTCGATTATGGGTGAGGATCGCAGGTCTGGCCGGATGTGGATGTGGGCGTGCGGGCTGCTGCTCATGGTGGCCGTCGTATTCGCCTGGATGGGCTTGAAGGATGCGGGGTGGGGTGATGTCGACCCTGCCAGTCTCATGGTGTCGGCGCTGTCGCTGGCGGTGTCAATCTGGTCGGGATGGCAGACGGTCCGGGCCACGCAGATTACCGATACCGATGTGGACCTGTGGGCGCAGAAGCTCGAAGCAGCGATCGTGACCGCCGAGACCGCACAGCGGGGGCAACTGCTGGGCCGGCAGGACCGCACGATCGATGTAGCTTTCGTCCTCACCCCCGCGCCCGGCCACAATGCCGGCCGAGCCGCGTCCGAGGCAACGATGACGAACGTGGCGGAGTACTTCCGGAAGTTGAGACCGCAGCGGCTGGTGATCACCGGCGAGGCCGGGTCCGGCAAGACGGTGCTCGCGGTCGAGCTGATACTGGGCCTGCTGACAGACGACAATCGCAGACCCGACGATCCGATCCCGGTCCGCTTGCCCGCAGCGGCCTGGGATTCTCAGACGAGCGTGGAGGACTGGCTGGCGGCGCACCTGGTACGCACCTTCAACCTGTCCAAGGCCACCGCGCGAGCCCTGTTGCGGGCCGATCGGGTGCTCCCGGTCATCGACGGCCTGGACGAGATGGACGCCGAACCCGAGCCCGGCTACGGCTCACGCGCGGGCGAGGCGCTGCGGGCGCTGAACGCCTACCAGCGCGGGCGCGGGAAGGCGCGGCTGGTGCTGACCTGCCGGTCAACCGTCTACGACGCGCTCATCGCCGACGACACCTGGGCGCATGACGCGGCCCGCGTCACCCTGTCGGGAGTCACTGAGGACCAGACGTGGACCTTCATCGAGGCAGTCGCCGGGGCGCATCAGCGCACGCGCTGGCAGCCGGTGCTAGATGCTCTCACCCAGCCCGGCCATCCGCTGGCCGAGGCACTGGCCACACCCTGGAGACTCACGCTGGCCGTCACCGTCTACCAGCAACGATCCGACACCGGCGCCTACCTGCGCGACCCCGCCGAACTGGCGCACCTCGCCGGCCAGGCCGGCACCACCACAGGCCCTGATCAGATACGCGATCACCTGCTCAGTCTGTTCATTCCCGCCACCATCGTGGCCACCACCCCGCCAGGCGCGCAGACCCGCTACCGGCCTGGCCACGTCCACAAGTGGCTGGCGGTCCTGGCCCGCTATCTGGACACCAACATGCTCCGGCCCCCGTTGGACGGCCGCACCCTGTCCAGCACTGACCTCGTCCTGCACGAACTGTGGCCGCTGGCTGGGAACCGTTCGCGCGTCCTCGGCCTCGGTGTCATCGCGCTCATCACGGCGGTCATGGTGCCGACGCTCGCGCTGGCGATCGGACCCGACGGCTTCACGATCAGCGCCATAGCCGCGATAGGCCTAGGCGGGGGCGGCAGCCTCATCGCCTGGCTGGAGGTGTGGCCCCGCCTCACTCACATCGACCTGACCCAGATGAAGTCCCCCACTGCGATCATCGCCGGATACGTGGTCTGCCCCATATTCGGACTCTGGGGCGGAGCCACCAACGGGAACGGAGTGGCCGGCCTTACGGCAGGACTCCTGATCGGGTTACTTCTGAGCCTGGCGGGGTCGCTGATGATCCCCGGCCACAAACCCGTCCCCACTCCCCGTGGCATCGTCCGCGACGACCTCGCCAGCGGATCGGCGTTCCTGCTCCTGCTTGGACTGTCCGTAGGACTGGTGGCGGGCATCGCCAGTGAGCTAAGCCCGGGCGGCCTCGACGGGATCGAAACCGCCGCGACAGTCGGCCCTGCCGCGCTGGCTTTCGGGCTCTACCTGGTGGCTATTGGCGGTCCGGGCAACGCCGGACTGCGGTACCTGCTCCTGATGCTCTGCATGACACGGCGACTGCCGTGGAAGCTGGCCCGGTTTCTGCACTGGTGCTATACCGACACCGGACTGATCCGCATCGCCGGCATCGCCTACCAGTTTCGCCACCGCGAGCTTCAGGAGTACCTCATCCGGCACCCCCAGCCCTAATACGCTGAAGATCACGACCGTGCAACGCGAGAGGGATGGATCGGGGGCGCGGCCGGTTGGGTCGCTCCCACGGCGACCTTGTGGGTGCCAAGAACTCGGCCGCCCTATGCGACCTGCGCGTATTCGTGGAGCAGTCCGCCGAGGCGGTCACGTCGGATGGCTTTGATGTCGTCCTCGACCGGGTCGGGAAGGGGCTCTGCGCCTGCCGAACTACATCCATATAGTTCAAGCTGCATCTGAGTACTTGTGGGGAACTCCGCCGAGCCGGTCTCTTCGGCGTATGTTCAGGTCGGTGATTTCGCTTGAGGTCTGTGATCGGGTCCGGGGACAGGACGCAGCGGGGCGGCTTGGGGCGCGGTGCTGGTTGTAGAAGTGTTCGTATTCGCGTAGGGCGTGCCGCAGGCGGCGTTCGTTCCATACGAGGCAGCGGTCGAGGAGTTCGTGGTGGCACGACTGCACCCATCGCCCCATGATCGAGTTCATCCGGGCATCCGTATACCGGTGATTACGGTCTGGACGCAGTCCTCGGCGAGAATCTCCTCCATGAGGGCGGAGAACTTCCCATCCCGATCGCGGATCAGATAGCGCGCCCGGCAGCCCGCATCGTCGCAGGTCGAGGGGGATCGCCCGCTGCCGGACCGACAGCGTGCCGATCGGGTGCAGCACGAGGTCGTCCCCGCCCCCGCCGCCGGACGCAGGCTGACCAGCGACTTCGTCCCGGGCGCACGTGTCTGCCAGTTCTCGGGCCTGGCCAGCTCGGCCGCGACGATGGGGAGCACCCGGACCGGCGGCAGCAGGGTGTCGCGGTGCTCGCCCCAGGTGACGCCGAAGTCGGCGGAGATGTCGAAGAAGAACAGCGAGACGCCGCCCCGCCCGTGCGCCCGCCACGGCGTGGGCCCTTCGAGGGCGAAGCGCAGGTGGATGCTGAAGCAGCCCACCCCGAACGCCTTCAGCGAGACCGACGCGCTCACCTGGACGGCGAAGGCGAATGGCGAGAGCTGGAACAGCGAGTCGAACCCGACGTGACCCTTCACCCGGAAGGCGCTGAACCTGAAGTACAGCTCCGCGTGCGCGCCGAACTGCGCCGTGTTGCTGGTCACCGCGAAGTATCCGGAGACCCGGATGCGGGCGTCGGACTCGCTCAGGATGTCGCGGGACACCCGGCGCGGCACGGGGAAGGGCAGCGGCGGCGGCGTGTAGGAGGGGTGGAAGCCGCCCACGGTCAGCACGAGGTCGGGTTCGTCGCCCCACGCGGCCAGCACACCCATGTCGCCGTCGATGGTCAGATGCAGGATCCTGGACTCGAACAGGGTGGCCGAGAAGTAGAGCCGCCGCTGGTCGGGTTCGACGACTCCGGCGAAGTTGACCCGCAGCAGGAGCAGCGGTGTGTCCTCGGCGGGCAGGGCCACCTTGAGCACGCCGACGAAGGTGATGTTCCCGGGCACCTCGACGATCACCGCGAGGGACACGGTCAGCAGGGCGGGCGAGCCCCAGGCCAGCTTGGCCATGGGCCCGATCAGGAAACGGTCCCGATCCGGCGGGAAGAACTCGCGCAGATGGCTGAGGATGCGGGGCGCGTTGGCGATCACGTCTCGGGGGAACATGATCGACTCGATCGCGCCGGTCCGCACTCCCTCCATCAGCGCCTGGAGCCGTACGGTGCGGTTCAGCCCGAGCAGGCCGCCGACCGCCAGCAGCCGGAACCCGAACCCCAGCTGCAGGCCGGGCTCGGGGAACTCGCCGGTGAGGATGATCATCAGGGAATCCCCGGGAGCCGTCCGGCAGCCGGGTGGTGATCAGCCCGATGCCCTTTACCTCGAGGAAGCCGGCGAGCTCCAGCGCGCCCGCGTAATCGCCGCGGCGGTGGTCCAGGAACAGGAACCCACCGCCGGTCACCACCCTGGCGTCCAGCACCAGCCCGGCCCCGCTCGGCGGCTTGAACGCCGTGTCCAGTTGCGCGGGGCCCAGATTCCCGCCCTCCCGCGGGAAGGTGAGCTCACCTTGGACGCCCATCCGGTCCACACTCGCCCGTATCGGGCCGAGCCGCACGCCGAACGCGGCCGACAGCTCCACCTGGGCGCCGCCGGCCCCCAGACCGGCGCGCAGATAGACCGCCTGCAAGTCGACCGGGCCGAGCCGTTCGTGGACCGGAATCCGTGCCTCCAGCCCGCGCTGCCCCGGAAGCGCAGCCCGGCCGCCCGAACGACAGCGCGACGTCGAAACCGGCCTCCAGCCGCCGCCCGTCCAGGACCGTCGCCACGAACCCGTCGCCAGAGGACGGGTCGACGACCAAGCGGCCGCCCTCCAGGGCCAGCTCGACCGTCGCCTCTCCCGAGCGCACGCCCCCACCCGCCGACAGGGCGGCCGCGTCCAGCCGCCCGCCCCCAGGCAGCGCCAGGAGCGTGAACGGCACGCCCGGCGCGGCCTCCAGGCGCCCCACGGCGACGACGTCCGCCGCGGCCGCGGGATCGCCTGGGCCCGGGGTGATCAGCCCCTGTCCTGACCTGCGCCCCGGCGTCCGGCCGCAGCAGCAGGGCGATGCCGCCCTGGACGTCTACCGACGACTCGACGACGAGCGTCGTACGCTCGGCCAGCGGGAACCGCGCCTGCGTGGTGCCGTGCGCGTAGGGCGACAGTCCGAGGCCCCCGTCGGCACCCCGGGCCTGGTGGGACGCATCGGATACAGCGTCACCCCGACGTCCAGCGCGTCGTCGAGCCCTTTGAGCAGGCTGACGAACAACTGGAGCGCGGGTTCGGCGGCGGCCTCGGGAACCGGCCTGCCCGTCAGCCGCTCCTCGGCCTGCCGTGGCAGCGGCCGGATCCGGCTGTCGACCGCCGTGAACTTGAGCACGTTCGCGAGGTTGATGACCAGGGCGGCGGCGTCGAAGCCGGGCGTACCCCATCCGTACACCTCGCGGAAGAGCCGCCCGGGGTCGGTGAGTAGCGTCTCCAGGCGGTCCCACCGCACCACGTGCCGGATGTGAACAGGCTCGAAGATCGCTGGGTCAGCCTCGCGCGCCTCCAGCAGGAAGATCCCCCGCCAACTGCCCGGCGGCGAAGGCCGGGCGAGGCGAGCGCGCCCACCGACTGGATCACCAGCAGGTCGAGCAGCCTGCGGAAGAACTCGTCGGCGAGGTCCGTGCGTTCCAGGTAGTCCGGTGCGGCCGTGAAGCCCCGCGCCGCGTCGCGCAGGTGGGTCAGCGTGCGCGTGACCGAGACGACCACACCCGCGTACGCGGCCGCGATTTCCTCCTCCGTGCCTCCCGAGGCGCGGACAGCGTGCAGAGCGTCGAGCTGGTCGAGCGCTTCGGCGAGATCGAGCCCGGCCAGCCCGACGTCACCGGCTCCGGGCGGAAGGTCCCAGCCCAGTAGCCGCAGCAGATGCCCCGCCCCGCGCGGATCGTTGAGCAGCAGGTCGAGCCTGCGCAGCGCGCCGGCGAGCTGCTCGGCGGCCCGATCAAGGGTGGACGCCAAACCGGCCTCACCTCACATGAACTGGAATCGGGGGTCGGGGGGCACATCGAGCTCGGGCAGTCGCTCGTTGTACCGGCCTTCCTTGAAGGAGAAGGCCCGCACCCCTTTGAGCACGTCGATGCGGCTGGTGTCGACCCCGAGGACATCCAGGTGCTCGCGCGGATGGTGGAGCGTGCGGTCCACGTCCGGCCAGGGCAGGACATGGCCGGGCGCGACGTCGGCTGGATCGCGCTTGAGCCGCTCCAGTTTGCCGTCGGCGCGTTCCCGCCACAGCTTCAGCCACCCGCCCGCCGGTGGCGCGGCGAGGCGCTCGTGATCCGGGTCGGGCACGCCGGGAGAGCTCTCGAACCCGAGGAACTCCGCCCACAGCCGGCGGCGCAGCAGGTCGACCACGGGCGTGGGCGGCTGCCCCTCGACGCCGTTCAGGATCACGCAGTTGACCTCGGTGTTGCGTACCTCTCCCGGCAGCAGCTTGTGGAGGTGCTGGGTGAAGTCGAGCGACGCGCCGTCCAGGTTGGCCGAGCCGATGGTCGCCCAGGTGCCGTCCAACAGCGAGGTCTTGGAGTGCACGTACGTGGTGACGATCCGCGGCCGGGGCTGCCCGGGAGGCCGCGGCCCGAGGTGCGTCCACCGGGTGAAGACCCCGAACCGCTCACGTGCCGCGGGGGTCAGGCTCTTGCGGATCGTCTCGATGCGCTACCGCTGCCAGAGCGGGTAACTCGTCCACGCGCCGAGGAAATGGGCGTAGATGTCGGGATCGATCTGCAGCAGCAGGATCACCTCGAGCTCGTCCGTGGTGTTGAGAGCCCGAACCAGCGCTCGCGTGATCGCCTCGTTCGTGAAGTACTGGTTCTCGAAGTAGATGAGGCGCTCAGCCTTCGCGATGGCCCGCAGATATGCTTCCAGCACACCCTTCTCGCCCTCGTCGTCGGGCGCGGGGAACCGCCCGGCGACGGGAGGGCGGCCAGCGTCTGACGCAGCCGGTTGATCTCGACGCTTCCGTGATTGATCGCGTCGTACAACGCGCCGTGCCCACGCCGATGCTCGGGTACCAACGCCAGCCCGACCAGCGTCCGTACTGGTCCGTCGGCGCATAACACCGCCTCGGTCAGGTCGAACAGCTCGTCTCGTCGCGCGGTCAGGCAGGTGTGGAACTCCTCGCGGAACTCCGATAGCTCGCTCAGCGCCTCAAGGTGAGAGCCTTCCCCGTCAAGCGCTGGGACACCGGCCGCCGCGCGTGCCAGCATGGAAGTCACGGCCATCGTCTCCTCCTCGGTCTTCTCGCTCGAAGCGAAGATGAGGCGATGGCCGCCCGATGTCATGGAGACGCGCCGTCCCTGGATGGTGACAATCCGATATGCCGGATAGGCGGATCTCAGACCGAATCGCCACAAATGTCCAGGCCAGAGGTTAAACGTCAAGCTTAGCCGATGGGGGCGCAGATCACCGAAACCTCGACGGTGATCGTCTTGCTCTTGGGGTTGAGGAAGAACAGACTCCAGGCGTCGGCCACGCTCCCTGGCTTGTCGCTGGTGGCCTCGGGCGCGTTCACCTCGACAGTCACACGATTATCCAGCTCGTGGTCTCCGTAGTAGGCGTAACCGCCGCCGATGGCGCGCTGCTCCTCCGGGCACACCACATTCGTGGAGAGATAACCCTTGGGGACTTGCCTGCTCTCCTTCACGACGGTGACCGCGGGCCCCGACAGCCGGCCCGCCGCCGCGACCCCTCCCCAGGCGAGCGCGCCGCCCACTACCACGCCTGCGACGACGAGCCCGAACCGCGAAAGCCTACCCATGACCACTTCCCATCTCGATCGGTATGAGAGGAGGGTAGATCGGTCGTGTTGAGGATCTGTTGAGGATCTGTCAGACCGCTGAAGAGGCAACGGCGAATGTGGTGGCCAGGCCACCCTTTGCGCGCCCGGCCAGGCTGTGGAACATGGCCCGGATGGACAGCCCCGACCGTGCTGGGACCGGCAGTTGGTGGGCGGGATTGGCAGCCGCCGCGGTGGTGGCGCTGGCCGACACCGTCCAGCGCTGGCGGGTGCATTCGCCGACGGCGGCCTGGCGCAAGGGCGCGCGGGGGGAGCAGGCCACGGCGCGCCGTCTGCGCTCGCTGGAGCCAATAGCCGGGTACACGGTGCTGCATGACCGGCCGGCTGCCGCACTCGAAGGCGAATATCGGTAACTTCGGCTATTCGAGCGTGCGGAATAGGGGGAGCGCACCGGTCTGGTCTGATGACCTTGGGTGGACTATGCGGACTCGCGGTGCTATGCAAGCCGAGTCCCGGACGGTAAGACCGTGCTCATGCCCACGGAGTAGGGCGATCGCCTGGTTTGGCGGTCGAGCGTTAGGCCGACTCGTCGTGTGCGGGCAGTGGTGGGGCTTGCCGGACGGCCGGGCTGGCGGTGGCGATGACTGCGGTAACGAGCATCATTGTGGTCAGCACGAGTACGGAGCCGGTTGGTCCGACGCTGGACAGGAGGTAACCGGCGCCGAGAGAGGCCAGGGACATGACCCCCCAGGACAGGGTCATGGCCGCGCTGGTGACGCGCCCCAGCAGGTCGTTAGGAACAAGAACGGTTGCGTGGCTAACGATCACGACGTTCCACAGCGGTCCGATGAACGCGCACGCGGCACCGATGACGCCGATCAGCAGAGGGCTGGACGTGAGCGTGAACAGGGGCAGAAGCGCAGTCCAGATCCAGTGGACCCCGATGATGTCGGCCTCGCGCTGGCGCAGCCGGCGGATCTGCTCGCGGCCCTCGATGACCGTCTGGCGGGCCTGCTGCGGCCGGTGGGCGGCCTGCTCGGCGGCCTGGGCCTGGCGGGCCTGCTCGGCGAGCTGGGCGCGCCTCTGCTGCAGCGCCTGTTCGGCGGCCTCGATGGCGGCGGCCGCCGCGCCCGCGCGCTCTGTCAGCGACCGCACTCGGGCCTCCAGCTGGGCGTCGTCGAGCAGGCCGTACGGGCGCTGGGACAGGGCCAGCAGGGCGCTGGCCCGGCGCACGGCGGCCATCGCCTCGCGCTCGGCGTCCTGCAGGTCCTGGCGGGCCCGGCGCAGGCCCGCCGACGCCGACCGCGCGCAGCTGGACCGGGCCGACAATCATCACGATCTTCATCGAGGCCCGTTGCGCCTCGGTCAGCAGAGTGGCAGCCGCCGGTCATCCACGATCGCGCCTTCGTCGACCACCAGGACGTCGATGCCGTCCAGGCCGGCCCCGCCGGCGATGCGCTGCAGCCAGCTGGCGATGGTGCTGGAAGCGGTGCCGGATTCGGCGGCCAGCCCCATCGCGGCCACCGCGGCGGTGGCCGCGCCGACGATCACCAGACCGCGGCTCTCCCACGCCGAGCGGGCGGCGGCCATGATGGTGGTCTTGCCCGCGCCGGCCACCCCGATGACCGCCTCGACCGCGTGCCCGTCGCCCAGCAGCCGCCCCAGCACCGCCTGCTGGGAGTCCGACAGCTGGAGGCCGGTGCCGGCCTGGTAGGCGTCGACGGCCAGCGCGGCCGCCGCGGCGTCGATGACGACCAGGTCCTGGCCGTAGCCGTCCCGGGCGATCGTCAGCGCGCTCTGTTCGGCGTCGGTGATGTCGGTGGAGGTGTAGCGCTCCCCGTTGGACAAGGTGGTGGCGCTGGCGGGCGTGGCCAGCGCCACCACCGGGCCATGCTGCAGCACCTGATCGGTCAGCGCGTCGGCGTCGGCCAGGCCCTCGACGCCGTCCGGCAGCGCGTCCATCACTTCGGCCAGCACGTCGGCCCGGGACACGATTTTGGTGTATCCGGTCAGCCCGTCCTCCGGTCGCCATATCCACGCGGCGATCTCCTGCGGGCTGGGCCGTGCTGCGGGTCTTGGCGCCGGCGGCCTTGCGCTGCGCGCTGCTCGCCGCCGCGGCGTCCTCCAGCCCCATCTTGGCCAGCAGCTCGGCGCCGATGCCGCTGATCTCCCGCGCGCCGCTCTTGCCCTCGCCCTTCCGACCGCGGATGCCGTAGCCGGCCCGGCCTCGACCGCCGCCACGACATCGGTCACGGCTTCGGCGAAGGCGTCCTCAATGGCTTGGGCCACCTCCGGATCGGCCAGCCCGTACAGCACCGACACGCTCTTGGGGCAGGTCCAGGGTCAGGTCGCAGCCACGGTTGCCGACCTGCACTGCGAGTGGCGGTGGGCGCGAGCGGCCTCCAACCGGTCAGCGTCATACAGCGCGTCCAGGTGCAGTTCGGGGCGGCCGCGAGCCGCTCGGCGTGCCCCGATCGGGATCCGGTGCGCCGCGCCGTGCCGCTCCACCGCGCGTTCCAGCCGTCCGACACGCTTGACCGCCCAGGTGACACCGGACACCAGCGTCTCAGCCGTGCCCTCCCCGGCAATGGAACCGCCGACTCGTCCTGCACGGAATCTCAACAGAAACTCAACTTCCGCCGTCCTAACGTGCCCGCACAACATCCGGCACGACAAGGGAGGAAGAAGTCATGAAGATGATCATCAAGCTTGGGACAGTGGTCGCGGTGGGAGCGCTCACGCTGGCGCTGTCGGCGGGGACGCCAGCTACAGCGGCGGCGAGTGCCACCGTCTCCGCCGCCCCGGTCTCCGCGCAGACCGTCACGGCCGCGTGGACACAAGCCGGCAGCCCGCGTCCCAGCGTCCGGTGGCTGTGCGGCAAGCCGGTCGTCAAGAAGCTGATCCCGGCGTGCACGCACGGCAGGTGGGAGCCCGTCACGATCAAGAAGATGCGCTGCCTGCAGGGACACGGGCCCTACGTGGGGTTGACAGGGCCGTCCAAGCTCGCCTATTGGGCGATGAAGTGCTTCAAGACGAGCGAGTGGGAGAAGTGGTGACCATCTCAACCGAAGAAGGCGCTCGACGGATGCCAGCGACATTCGCTGGGCCTTCCGGTGCTGCTCCGCCAGCGGCGCGGTCCAGAATCTGCCCAACGGGCGTTACACGATGACGCCGATGCACTTGGCTCGCAATTCCCTCGTCCTGCCTTTCACCTGGACCGTCGGACTCGCCTCGCTCCTGACGCTCTTTGAGGTGAGCACTCCCGGCCTCTCCTACTGGGCATTAGCGCTGGCGTTATGCTGGCTGGCGCTCGCCATCTGGCTAGCATGGATGTTGGTCTCTGCCGTGCGCAAGCGGGCGTGGACACCCGGGATGTTCGTTCCGCTCGCTCTGATGCTGGGCACCGTGCTGCTGGTCAAGGTCGACGCGCCCCTTCACGCGCGCTTCGCCCTGTCGGAGTCGAGTCTGGAGCACCGCGCCCGGTCGGTGCGCAGCGACTTTGACAGTGATGGGTGGTGGGGCCTGTATTGGGCGCATCGCGTGGAGAAGATCCCCGGGGGAGCGAGGTTCCTGGTCACCTCGCTCACGATGGATTGGGCGAGCTACGGCTTCGCCTACAGCCCGGATCGGGTACCGGATCCAGATGAGGGCAGCTATGAGCACTTCAAGGGCCCTTGGTACATCTGGACCGAGGGAGTCTGAACGCTGTCGAGGTTTTGGCCCGCCTTGCACGCCCCGTTCACACGGCCCACGGGGTCCCACAACGGCCGCTCCCCCGAAGCATCAGCGGGAGGCCTCTGCGGAAGCGCCATACGCGAAGAGAAGCCCTCGACCCTCTCGCCCCCAGGAACAGGGCCGGGCCGGGAGCTCTCGGACCAGCTATGAGCTTTGGCGCAGGGGGTACCCGTCGGGTCCGAACTTCCCACTTGAAGCCTGTCGATCATGTTCTGGGCCTCACCTGGGTCGCCCAGCAGCTCGGCTTCTTCCACCTCGTAGCGGCGCTGTGCGGCGTGCAGTTCGGCTCTGGCTTCGTCCAGTCGGCGTCTCATCGGTCGCGCGCCCTCTCTCGCTTCGGGATCTTGTCCATGAATCAGTGGCGGCTGTGCTGACGTACGGGCTCGGACTCGGGCCCGGGTCAGCGGTCGCCGTCGTAGATAAACCGGGCGAGCGGATCGCTGAGCGCCCACATGGCGATGTGCCGGTCGACGGTGCGCCGGTAGGCGTCCTCTTCGGCGCCGGTGAGCACGTCGTCGTCGGGGCCGGCGGCCGCCAGGCGCTCGCGTAGTATGACGGTGTCGTCGGTGTCGGCCAGGTCCTGCAGCCCGGCCGGCTGGGCGGCGCGCTTGACCAGTTGGCCGGCGCGCGAGCCGGTGCGGCCGTCCTCCAGGCCGTCGCGCACGGCCTCGCGGGCGTGCGGGTCGCCGAGCACCCAACGTCGGTGCCGACATCGACCAGGCTGTCGGCGCGGGCGGTGATCAGCGGCAGCAGCCCCTCGCGGTCCAGGGCGTCGGTGAAGCCCAGGATCACCTGGGTGTGGGTCTCGTCGACGGAGATCACCTCGCAGATCCACTTGCGCGAGACCAGATCCATGATCGCCAGCGCGGCCATCCCGCACGCGGAGAAATGCGTCGTGTCGTAGATCCAGATCTGCAACGGCCGGTACTCCACCCAGTCCGGGAACGGCTTGCGCTGGGAGTGCCCCGGTCCTGGCCGGGCGCGCACGCGCAACCCATGGGCCTCCAGGACCCGGTGCACCGAGGACGGTGAGACCCAGAAGCGGCCCAGATAGGAACCGCGATGGGCGAGCTTGCGGTGCGAACGGTCCACCTCGCCCCACTCGTGAAACAGCGCGACGATCTGCTCGGCCTCGGCCGGCAGCAGGCCGTGCACCGCCCCGCCGCCCGGCGCCCGGTCGGCCAGTTGCCTACGCTCGCGGCGTTCGGCCCAGCGATAGACCCGCAGCGGGGTGATCTCCAGCACCCGGCAGGCATCCAGGAAACTCCAGCCCTCCCGCTGAGCGTGCTCGGCCAGATCCAGCAGCGCGTCCTTGACGACCGCCTCGACCCGGACCGGGACGGGACCATTCAGCCCCAGCCCTCTTTTCCCTCGATCAGCGTCAGCTTCACGCTATCTGCTTGACCGCCTCGGCCAACCGGGCATTGTCGGCCCGCAACGCCTCGATCTCCCAGTCCCGCTCGCGCGCCCGCGCACCGGGCTTGGACTCCGACAGCGCCGTCAGCGCGCCCTCCTTGGCCACCGCCTTGATCCGTGTGATCGTGGACGGGTCTACCTGCCAATTGATCGCCGCTCCGGCGACCGTGGTCTCCTGACGGATCAGCTGCAGCCAGACTTCGTACTTCTGCAAGGGCGTAAGTATCCGCTTGGCCCGCCGTCCCCTGCGGTCGGTGCCGCGGTCGAGATCGGTCATGATCAGAGCCTCCTTGACCTGCTGTTGAAGCAGTCCTCGGAGCACGCCGATCTTGTCTGATTCTTTCCGGGATCTGTATCACGAAGTCAGACGCAACCCACAGGCCACGGTCAGGCCGGTGCCGCCACACCCGGCCGAGTCAGCCGGTACGCGGCCAGGAGTGACGTCCATGCCAGGACGAGCGCGACGGCGAGGGCGAAGGCGACATTGGCCACCCGGGAGCCCTGCATCGCGAAGAGCGAGATCCAGGCCGTCAGGAAGAGCACGCCGGTCACCATGCTGAGGGCAGCCCAGCCGCGTCGGCCGCCCGCCGCGAACCGCCGGCCGAACGCGAAACACGCGGCGATCAGCGCGAGAAAGGCGACCCCGGAGACGAGGAAGTGCACCATCCCGTGCGTGCTCATGCTCGTGGGCGGGCCAACGGGTGTCCCCGGCGGGAAGCCGTCGGCAGGGTCGGCGGAGAAGAAGGCGGCGGCGACCATCCCGGCGCCGAAGACGCCGACCAGCCGCGGCCCCCAGGTGCTGCCCCAGCCCGCCGGACCGCGTGCCCGGTGCAGGCCGACCGCTCCCGCCATGAAGAGCAGGCCGCTGACCGCGAAGTTGGCGATCTGAATCCACCCTTGGTCACCGTTGCTCAGCATGCTGGCCGGGTACCGGCTGATGTCGAACCCGTCCCTGGTGAGCATCTGCAGCAGGACCACGACGATGTAGAGCGGGCCGGCGACGATGCCGCACATCAGCAGCGTCCGCGTCGCCCCGCCGGCCGCTGTGGCGGTGAGGTTCTCGGTCATCGGTCTGCTCCTCTCATGAGAACGGGACGATCCACCGCGCGGCGGGTCATCTGCCGCTGTCCCCGCCGGCGTTGTCGTTGAGATGGAACGTGCCGCCGAGCCGCAGGTCGCCGTCGATCGGGGTGAGCCATCGGCTGATCCGGTCGGGGTCGGTGCCGGCGCTCCACACGTCCTGGATTGAGGCGTTGTCCGTGCGCCGCAGCAGCGGTGAGCGTCCCGCGCCGGCGGCGACCGGCTGGGTGCCGATCTCCCGGTGGGTGGCGTTGATCTGGTTGACGATGTCGATCATTCGTCGTGTTCCTCCTCATCGTTGGAGCCTGCTCGTCCCTCTGCGGACGGCGTCTCAAGCGGGTGGTGGCGCTCGCACCGGGCGCGCGCGAGTTCGGTCCGTACTGGCGCCGAAGGTGCCGAGCATGTCGCGTGCGTGCACGAGCAACAATTTCACCCACGACTTATATAAGTCAAGGCTGAATAAACAGGTCAGAGCACGAAATCGTGTTTCCGAGCGGGAGACGATCGCGAGTTGGTGCGGTGGCCAGTTCCGTCTGAGTGGGGATCTCACCCGGAGCACGGGGATGGAGCGACATCTTGATCAGCCCTCACGATGCTGGTGGATGTGCTCATCGTGTGCCCGGGGGCAGATCGGCCAGGCCTCTTGGCGGATTCGCCAAAAGGTGTCCTCCGAGGACGCGACCATCCCGATCGCGAGTAGTGAGGAAGCTGAACCCCTCCGTACTGTTTCCGGGCCGTTCATGAGACGGCTGGAAGGCGGCGGTGAAGAGCGGGTCGCGATCGTGGATCAAGAATCGCAGCTCAGCGATGCGATTGCCCAGGTCCATCGCCAGGTTGCGGGCTTGCTGCATGGTCTATGCTCCGGTCGGGTGTGTGGTTGTTCCGGCCAGGTGTAGTTTCCGGGTGCCGTGTTCGATGAAGATCAGCACATACAGCCGTTTGAGCAGGACCGTCTCGACTACCAGGAAGTCGCAGGCGATGATCGCGTGGGCCTGGGCGGTCAGGAATTGCCGCCAGGTCGGCCCGGCCCGGCGGGGTGCGGGATCGATGCCGGCGGCGTGCAGGATCTCCCACACCGTGGAGGCCGCGATCGGGTAGCCCAGGCGCGCCAGCTCACCCTGGATTCTCCGGTGTCCCCAGGTCGGGTTCTGCTGCGCCATCCGCACGATCAGTGCCTTGACCGGCCGGCGGGTTCCGGGCCGCCCCGGGCGCCGCCTATCGGTGAAGGTCCACTTACGCGCCACGAGGTGACGATGCCAACGCAGGATCGCCGCCGGGGTGACCGGGAACACCTCCGCCCACCGGCAGCGGCGGATCAGCCGGGACAACGCCGTAAGCCAGAGCCGGTCGACGTGACCCCACTGCGGCTGACCACCAAGCTGACGGCGAAGCACCTGGTTCTCCTGACGGAGCACCAGCAGTTCAACATCCTTGGACAGATCAGAGCGGATCAGCACGGTCAGCAGGCCGAACAAGCCCCTCACCAACCGGGTAGACAAGCGATATCAACACCTCGTGATGGTCGCAGCCGCCGCTCTGATCGCGCAGTAAAACTCCAGCTCGCAGCACGAAACCGTGTTTTCGAGCGGGACAGGATGCGCAAATCCGCGTTTCGCTGGTAGGGCATGACGAACAACCTGGTGCTGGGCCAGCTCAACGTGGTGCAGGCGGCGTTGAGCCTGCTCTCACCCAGGCGTGCAGCGGGACGTGATCAGACCACGTGCTCCGGGCGTAATCGACGAAGCATTTCCGTACGCGGCCCTCACCGGCGAACACGTAATCAATCTTCCGCTTGCGGGTCACGTAGGTCCAGCGCCGGCGCGGGTCGCATTCGTCGCGGCCCTTGTAGGCCGCGGCGGCGTCGCGCGGCACAAGGTTGAGGTCGCCGCCGATCACACCCCGGCCGAGCTTGAACAGCTCGCGCAACTGGATGTGCCGGTAGGGCCTGCCCTTCTGCCTGTCGTCGTAGCTCGATCCCGACGAGAAGTGCGCGGTGCAGAACGCCCGGTCGGTCGTGCAGACGGCGTACCTGCGGGCTCCCCACGGCGGCGAGGTCAGCGCGTGCACGACGAGGCCGGTGTCCGCTCCGGCCACGGCCAGGGTGACGCTCAGCACCCCACGCGGCCTGCCGTTTCTGTCGGGCAGGCACTGGTACGGGGAACCGTCCGCGTACATCAGCCCGGCCGACCGGACGCTCCAATTCCGGCCGGTACGGCGTTCGAGCTCGTGTTCCAGGTCGGCGTCGGCGTCCGTGCAGAACTCCTGAAGGAAGACCACGTCCGCCTCGGTCGCCAGCACTGCCACGTGCCAGGCCAGCTCGGCGTTCGAGCGGCGAAAGAGCGCGCACCCGGCGTTGGTACCCGCACAGACGTTCCACGTCATCACGTGGAGGAGAGGGGGCTGTGCCTGTACGGACAGGTTCGGGAACAACAGCCCGGCGATCACGAGCTGGCTGATCATCATCACCGAGATCCCTCCACACATGATCCGAGCCGTCAAAAGACCGCTCAACCGGCACATCTGGCAACCAGGAGCCTATTGGTCTTCATGGGGTCAGACCCGGGCGTACGAGCTGCCGAGAGCCTCTTCTCATGCCAACCCGTCCCGGTTCTCTCCTGCTGATCAGCCCGATCAGGTTGGAAAAGCCTCAGTGCATGGTGGGCCAGTAGAGGCGCCTCGTGGGTGCCGAATATCGTGTCACAGGGTTTGATCTGGGGTTTTGCTGTGTTCGATAGACCAGCTCCGGCAGGATCGTGGGATGGCTCTGCGGCTGTTGTACTTGATCGTTTTGCGGGTATTCGGCTGGATCGCGCTGCTTGCCCGATCGCAGGCGTCCAAGGACGCGGAGATCTTGGTGTTGTGGCATCAGTTGGCTGTGCTCCGTCGCCAGGTGGCCGTTCCTCGGCCGTCGTGGGCGGATCGGGCGATCCTTTCCGCGCTTGCGCGGCTCCTTCCTCGATGCCGTCGATGTCATCTGTTCGTCACTCCGAGGACGCTGCTGCGTTGGCACGCCGACCTGGTGAAGCGACGCTGGACCTACCCCAAGCACGGGCCGGGACGACCACCGGTCCGACCCACTATTCGCGCCTTGGTGCTGCGCCTGGCCGCCGAAAATCCGGGCTGGGGGTATCGGCGCATCGCCGGGCAGATCGCCGGTCTGGGCCGGAAGGTGTCCCCGGCCACCGTGTGGGCGATCTTGAAGAGGGCCGGCTTCGATCCGGCGCCTCGGTGCAGCGGTCCGACCTGGGCTCAGTTCCTCCATGCTCAGACGTTCGGGATCTTGGCCTGCGACTTCTTCAGCGTGGAGACTGTCATGCTCACGCGGCTGTACTGCTTCGCCGTGGTCGAGCACGCCACCCGGCGGGTCCACGTGCGGGGGGTCACGGCGAACCCCACCGCCGGCTGGGTCGCCCAGCAAGCCCGCAACCTGCTACTCGACCTGGGCGATCGAAATCTGTGACTTCCGATTCTTGATCAGAGACCGGGACAGCAGGTTCACCGCTCTGTTCGATGAGGTGTTCACGACCGCGGGCATCCGCGTGGTGCTCGCCGCACCACAAGCTCCTCGGATGAACGCGATCATGGAGCTGTGGGTCGGCAGCGTACGCCGCGAGTTACTCGACCGGATCCTCATCATGAACGAACGTCACCTGCGCACAGTCCTCGCCGAGTACGAGACCTACTTCAACAGGCAACGTCCGGACCGAGCCCTGAACCAGGCCAGCCCGCTACGGGCGCTACCCGATCCAGTCGACGCTGACATCGAGGTTTCCCGACGAGACCGGCTCGGCGGCCTCTTACATGAGTACGCCCAGGTCGCGTGAGGCGACACGATATTCGGCACCCACAAGCTGGAAAGGCGACAACCACGATGATCACTGCGCCACGTACTGGAAGGTCACAGCGTTGTTCATGGTGGTGACGCCGCCCGAGACGGTGAATCCGGGGGTACTCTCGTCGACGCCGAAGAACGACGGCTGGCGAATCCTGATCTGGCCTGTCCCGCTGGCGGTGACCTGACCTCGGGAGACGGTGATCTCGCACTTGGGATAGCTGAGAACCTTGATCTTCACCCGGTCCGGGCTGGGATAGTTCGACCACGGGTACGGGCAGCTCTCGCGGGTGATCTCCGTCCCCTTCGAGCACCGGTCGAGAAATGTGCGCACCTGCCGATCGACCTCGTTCTGAACCGTGGCCTTGACCACGGGTTGCAACACGCCGAGTTCCGAATACCGGTCGGCGCCGGTGTACGCGATGACCGGCTCCGCCTCTAGGAGCGGCTGATCGGGCAGGGTGACCTGGTAGCCGCCGGGGTACCCGTAGGTTTGCAGCATGCCGGACTCGGAACTTGCTGGCGTGTCGGCCACCAGAACCGTGTCGGCCGTCTCGACCTGCACGTGCGCTTCGCCGATCGCGCCCTTGACGATCCGCCATTCACGAAACAGCCCTGCTACGCTCGCCTGCTCGTCGCGCTCTAGGGTCAGCTTCACCCGCTGCTCTCGCCCGCCGACCGAGTAGCTGACGCCGACGGTCGCCTGATCATCCTCGACGGGGATGACCGGCTCGAGCTTGACGGCCGTTGGCGGGGTGTAGCCGGACGATTTGAGCACGGCGCCGCCGCGTAGGTCCGTGCCGGTGAGGTCCTGCTTCGGGTCCGGTACGACGAGGACGCTGGCCGCGTCGGCGTTCCGGTCGCTCAGCGCCTGGAAGAACGCGCGGACCGTGTTCGCGGGCTGGAAGAGCACGCCCTCCACGACCTTCAACACGAACACCAGCAGTACCAGCGTCATAAAGACCGCGGCGCCGATGGCCACCGGTCGCCGTCTGGACCTGTAGTCGACCAGCGCCGTCGAGAGGTCGCCCTGCGGGTACGTGGTGGTCATGATTCGTCCTCCGGCAGGGGATAGGCGCGGTCGGGTTCCTCCAGCCGTTCCAGGCGCAGCTCAAACGGTGGATGCGAGGCGCAGATCGCCGCGGCCCAGCCGTTGCGCCCGCCCTCGAAAGAACGGCGGAAGCTGCTGAGCACCTGGCGCATGCCCGAGCGGTACCCGGCCAGCACGGCACCCTGGTCGGCGCGGTACTCCGCCTCCCGGGACTCGACCGCCTGCGTGGGAACGACGAGGTAGCGGACGGTGACGAAGACCGGCCAGAACACCGTCCAGATGAGGAAGCGCAGCAGGGAGTTGCGCGTCTGGTTGAGCAGGAATCCCGCCGCGGCCTGCACGAGGTACAGCGGCAGCGCCACGCCACGGATGAAGAGGGCGGAGACAGGGTCCCCGTTGTGCCAGTGCACGAGCTCGTGCGCGAGCACCGCGCGGATCGCCTCGCGGTCGTAGGCGAAGTGTTCGAGGAAGCCGCGGGTGATCACGATGTGCCTGGTGTAGGCGAACGCGCCGGGATCGTCGGTGTCGTCGATCAGCACGGGCGGATGGCCGGGCAGCTTCAGCCGGGCCGCGGCCTCCTCGACGAGCGGCAGGATCAGCTCCGCCTCCCTCCGGCTGAGCCGGCGCGCGCCCGAGATCTGCAGCAGCCGCCTCTCAAGGAGCACCCGGTACAGCGTGTAGAGCAGCCCCACGCCGATGCCCATGGCGATGGTCGCGAGGATGACCGCGAGCCCGTCGATCAGGCCGTCCTGAAAGGGCCCGATAAAGATCCAGAGAAGCCCGACAATGAGACCGACCGCCATTCCGGCCATCGCACCGGCCACGGCCGCGCCGACGCCGCTCGTTTTTGCCGATAAAGCTGCCATAGCGTCGCCGAAGAGTGGAATGTCCACTATCGAGGCGAAAATAGTGGCATCGCCGGAGACGACGGAAAAAAGGGTGGCGAGCAGGGCGCCGTACAGGCCGAGGGAGACCGCCGCAGCGAGTGCGGCGGGAATATAGAGCCAGGCCGCGACGAGCGCGGTCAGTACTCCATACGGGTTGCGCAGGATTCCCAGCTCCAGCCAGACCAGCAGGTTGGGGAAGCCGGTGGGACGTCCGCCCAGCAACCGTTCGATGAACGGCAAACTCGGCTTGATGGGCATGAGAGGTGACATTTCGGGTGACTGCATGATCTTTTAACCAAATTCCGGATGTGAGAGTTCCGAGCAATGCGGAAGTATGCCGTACCTGACGATGATGAGTCCGCTAGATTCCCCAAGACGTCTTGGCATGCGTGAGAGGAACTCAGGTTGAGAGTCACCGTCCGGGTACGAAGTATGGGCAAATCCGGCACTCTGATATCGGACCTGGCCCGATATCTGAACGGCCAGGAAAAGCTGCGCGGCAGAGTACGGCTGACCGGCGCGGCCAGGCCAGCACCCGGGATGAGCCAGCCTGTCTCCGCCATCGTGCTGGAGCTCCTGGGATCAACGGGCGTGGTCTTCGCCGCCGCCACGATCACCTGGCTCAGGCATCGAACCGCCGACACCAAAATCACGGTGCGGCGGGCGGACGGCATGGAGTTCGAGCTCTCGGCCCAGCGGGTGCGCAGGCTCGGGCCCAAGGAGCTGAGCGCGCTGGCCGAACAGATCGCTGAGCTGGCCGGGGAGCCGGGCCCGTCCCGGCCCGCCGAGGGGGCCGCTCGGCAGGACGACGCCCCGGCGGCGAACGATCCCGAAGCCGCCGAGATCACCTCGGACCAGGTCGGCGGTGCTCCGGAGCTGCTGGCGGAGCTGCGGCAGGTGGACAACGCCTGACCTGAGCGGCGCTCCTCCGGCGCCCTGGCTCGGTGAGGGTGTACTCGACGCGTGGCGGCACTGCCCGCTCGCCAGGTCGTTGCGCTCCAGCATGCGCAGGTTCTGGGTGAGCAGCTTGTGGCTGCTGCCCTCGACCTGATCGCGCAGCTCGCTGAAGCGCAACGTGCGCTCGCGTTGAACGACTCCGCGGCGGCACCACCGGAGATCACGCCAGCTACTACATGACCTCGACGAGGCGCAGGAGATCGCTCTTCACCTTCTCGTGCTCGTCTCGGCGGGATGCGACCGTTCCGCAGTTCCGGAACTGCCGTCGGTCATCAAGGAGAGGCCAGGCTGCCGACCATGGTGCACCCGCCATTGGCCAGAGGATGTATGTGACAGCGGCGCCATCGAAGGGGCATGGCTCACCCACGACGGTGATGATGCACAGATCTGGTTCCACGAATACGGCGACAACGGGACGGCGCTGCACGACGCCGAGCGGCTCGCGTGCGCGATCGTCCGCCTCGCTGTTATGGCCCGAGGCAGGTCAGCGACCGCGTAGGACATCGCTCGTGATCCATGGCGCCGGCTACCTGGCTTGGGTCGGTGATGGGGGAAGCGCTTCTCCGGGCAGACCGGTTGTGGTCTGCCCGGGGGCATCCGCACGGCGCGTCGGGGTGCGCGAGCACGCGCTGAGCACAGCGGCCGCTGTCCAATGCAGCGCTGGCGTAGTTTGGAGCACGGGATTCATCCTGCGGACCCGCGACGCAATGATCGGTTCGGGATCCACCGTGCTCGGTGCGTGCTCGCGCGCCCCGACACGCCACGTCAGGGTTCGGCACAGCTGGGCACGCAAAACACACGCAGACAGTACAGATCACCACCGAATGGCACGGCGCGGCATTTAAGGATCTTGCTTCTAATCCGATTGTCGCGTGCTTGAATGTCGTAATGATGGGTTGACAGGGCTCGGACCAGCGTCGGTGAGCGACGAGTTCGAGAACTCGTAATTGTTCAGGGTCTTCTGTGTGTCCCCGGAGCGGCACACTTTCGCGTGCCCCCTGCGAGGGACCCAGAACAAGGGAACACGTGAGATTCCCTCTGAGCAGGGCATTTCCTGCCGATGCAGAGCGAAGCCGATGTCGCCAGGCGACGATTGAGGCGGTGAGGCCGCTTCCGCGGCGTCAGGCAAGGGCGACGTCGCCGGTAGGTGGGCGATGACTCTCATAGATGCTTTGGCTGAGGAAGCTGGCCAGGCGGAAGTGCAGCAGGCCTCTGGCGAGCCGCCGACGACGAGAATGGGGACACACCTCGCGGGAGCGATGTCGTCGGATCGGTGGATTCGGTGGACGACCACGTGCGGCCGTTCTCGTGCTGGCCGCGATTGCCGCAGTGGTGTCCTTCCGGCACATGCGCAAGTTGGCCCTGACGCACGGGGAGGATGCGTTGGCTGCTGCGCTCATCCCGTTGGCCGTGGATGGGACGATCGTGGCGGCTTCGATGTCACTGCTGCGGGCGAGTCGGCATGGTTCGCGCGGTGGTCTGCTTCCATGGGTGTTGCTGATCATTAGCAGTCTCGCCAGCGTAGGAGCCAACGTGGCGGTGGCGGAGCCGAACGGTGATCGCTCGGTTGATCGCGGGGGAGGAGGGCGGTTCCGGCGGGAGAGGTGATCGCCCGGCAGCTCGAGCGTTCGCCGCGGTGGGGACGGCTGGTCAAGAAGGCGGGGTTGGCCAGAGAACTGGGGTGATCTCCTATGGGTGGGGCCGGTTTCATTGACCCCACAATCATCGGATTATGGGTCGGCTCGATTGGTTCCGCTTAGTGCCGCCGGGTGTTATTTTGTATTGTTGTGGCCGGGATTCTTCCTGAAGACGAACGCCATCTGCGAGCGGGTTATCGGCACCCTGCGCCGCGAACTCCGGGACCGGATCCTGATCCTCGATGAACGCCATCTGGCCCGCGTGCTGCAGGAGTATCTGAACCATTAGAACGGGCACCGTCCGCACCAGTCCCGGCGCCAACGGCCTCCGGACATCGCAACCCAGCCCTCCCGCGACGTGACCGACCTCAACGACCTGCAATCCATCCGCCGAAAACCCGTTGTTGCAGGCATGATCAGCGAATATCACCACGCTGCTTAACCGCCGCTCAGGACAATTAACGTAATATTCGAACGTTATAGGGTCTCGGTTACGTAGTTGAGCGAGATCAACGAGTGGCGGACCTCGCGGCTCGCCCCCGAACGGATGGACATCATGGTCAAGTGGAGGATACGACAGCCCGCAGGCCAGTGCGCGGCATTTCTGGGAGCGCTGGCGGACGGCCCGGCCTAGCCGGATGAACCTATAGGTGGTGTACGGCCTGGATGGCAGGCGGAAATGGCTTACCATCGTCGACCACACCAACTACCGGGGGATCAGGCGATTTAAACTATTCCCCAGGACACGCCTACTACCTCGATATGATCCACATTACTGTCACACAGTTGAGCAGCGGCGCTTGCCTCGGACGACAGTTCCTGCACCAATCCAAGGAATAGACAGAGAGCGGTCAGGCGTCGTTATCGCCATTCAGCTCGTCCTGATCACTATCTACTATCTGATCAGGTGGTCGAGCGAGCCATTCTTCGAGAAATGATGTAGCGACATCTTCCTCCTCAGCGGCATCTTGAGCGCCGACCCGGTCCCACGTTATACCTCTACCGCCACTGTCACCCATTGCCCGGAAAGCTGCGCGCATTTTCTCGGCTTGCGTGATTGATGCAGTGCGACTACTCGCGAGCGTTTGGCGGCTCTGCCGTATGATTGCGTTGGCATTTGTAGTACGCGTTCGCATGCGACTGTTCAGGTGGGTTTCATGGTCGATGAATATCGAGAAGGCCGGCTGGACCACGCCGTGCACAAGAATAGAAGAAGCCGCCATGAAGTTTTGCATGCGGCGCAGACTCGGGACATCAAACTCTGGCCCAAATCGGCCGACTAGACGTTCGGCATCCTCGACCCCGACACGAAGCGACAGCACGTTCCCTACGTTACCTTGTACAGAACTTACGAGCTCCTTGGACAATTGCTCGAAAAACTGGGTCGCCATGATTACCTGTAAGCCGAATTTCCTACCTTCAGCGAGGATAGCCGGCAGGCTGCCCATGGAGAAAGACTGAGCCTCGTCCACAAACAGCGTAAACGGCCTTCCTGACCGCCTTCTCAGAGCCGCACTCCAGTACCTTGCAAGATAGACGTAACCCAAGAGCTGGCAGATCGGACTGCCAATCTCTCCTTTGCTCAGGGACACAAGAACGATCCTTCCTGTATCCATGGCCTCTCGGGCGTCCAGAGCGTCTGCTCCGGATCCCAAAACTGCCTTCAAAACTGAGTTGGTGCGGAACGCGGTGAACTTACTGGAAAACCAGCCTAAAACCTCAGACTTGTGAAAGTCGGATGTCTGGGCCATCTGCTTGTCCCAGTATTCCAATACGACGTCGTCTTTGACGTAGCGTTTACACCTCCTCAGAAATTTGTCATCGACAAAGAGCGCGGGGACGTCCAGGAGCGAAGCCTTTGTGTCGAAGGTGGCCAGGAGGGTCAACATGCCCATACGGAACATGGTTTCCCAACGAGGGCCAACTATGCCCTGATGATGCGGGTCGAAAAGATCGTGAAACATGGCCGTAACGTTCTCCAACGCTGTATCACGCTGGAGAGCCTCACTCACACTAAAGGGATTGATCGCTGCTGGCATTTCTATGTCAGCCGCATCAATGAAGACAACGTCCTCTCTGCGCTTTCGAGGAATCTCTCCCAACAGATGCCGTACAGTCTCTCCATGAGGATCTATGAACAGTAGCCCGTCGCCTGTATCAGCAATGCCACAAGCCAAGGCACGAAGCAAAGTAGACTTCCCGGAACCGGTCTGGCCGGGTACAAACACATGGCGAGCGATATCGCCAATGGCAAGACATGCATTTGAGATATCGCCAGTCGGTCCTATTGCCCGGCCGAACCGGATTGAGGTGTCGGACAATTTTACTGCAGCACCAGCAGGCATTCTTACGGGCTGGAGCGGCTCGACCACGAACCCTGGGAAGGACGCAGCCCTTGCTACCGGGAAGCGAAATAGCGACCGCGCCGTAGGAAGGCTCACACGGATCGGATCCACGGAGGCGAGACCGGTCCTCGCAAACTCGTACCTGGCCCAAGCCCGCGAGAATCCTTGATTCATTTCTGCCGGTACGGCTCTGACCTCGGTCCCCCTCCCAAATTCGCGAAGTCCACTTTTCATTCGAGGGCTCAGAGTAGGTAAATCGGCGCGGACGATGAATTGAAGATCTACTAACGATTCTTCATGAGCTAGAAAATCAGTGATGTCGCGAGAGTTCGGCGCGCCCGCCGGCCTCCGGGCAGAGATGAACTTAGTAATCTCCGACGTAGTCAGGTCAACGGGGCCGATGAGTATTCGATGATGTATGCCTGGGTTCGCCAAGACCGCTGATGCGAATGTCTCCAAGTTGGCATCTCGGTAGCTGACGACGACCTCACGGTTGGAAATCTTTGATACGTTATCGATTCGGAACGGAGCCAAGCACCAGAAAACTCCTCGAAGTTTGTTGATCTGCCTTCTTGGATTCTCGATAATAGGGCGTGCCGTTACATGACTTCTGGAAATCATCACTGGTGAGTAGCGATTCGACAATAAGTCGACCAAATCGCCCTGGGCTTCGGACACTTCCTCGGGTTTGCATGTCATAGCGACTTGCACATTTAGTGTCTGGCTGTCAGCCGAAAAGTAGTCGATGCTCAGACCAGTGCCGATATCCATGGAAGAAACGTAGCCGAGAATTGTGTAATCGAATGACTCACGGTGCGCTTTCCATGCCCCGGACCAATCAGAGACAAGGGCCGTGATTTGCGCTGTAACGACGTACCGTGAATGATAATCCTGTGATGCCTTCAAAGCGTGCCTTCCATTGCGACTATACGTTCGGCCCAGAGTTCCGACGCGCCTAGATCAACCAGCTGCTTCGTGACTTTCTGGGCCGGCATCCCTGCAGAGATTAGCCTCCTTGCCACCTCCCGCAGTTCTTCAGGCGTTGCAGTGCCGTTTCGGCTCGATGGTTTCGGGATTGAGCTCGTCGAATCGTCGGTCCCGATCATCAGCCTGTCAAGACTCTGTTGCAATTGCCGCAGCCTGATCTCTGTCGCGATCTGAAAGATCCGCTCATTGCCGACCTGTTCCTCAAGCGCGTCCGGAGATGCCAGAAAGGAATCCATCAGTATCCCAGCGGGAAGCGACCGCAGCGGATCAGATCGCGTCTCCTTGATGGCCCGCGTGATAGCTGACTTCAGCGACGTTCCCCAAAAAGGGTCGATCTGCGAGTACGGGACGCATCGTCCCGCTCGCAGATCGAAGGGAAGGAGATCAACACTCTGGGCGACGAAAACAGTTGGCTTCTTCAATGCATGAGCCAGGCCTATTTCGTAGTAGACATTCGCGTTCATCAAGGACAGCTCGCCGAAAACGATCTCACATTCGCGTATAGCGCGCCAAATTTGCCCTAGTACGTCTCCTGCCGCAAATATGTCGTCGCCCTTGACGGGAATCAATCCCGCCTCGCGAATCCCAGGTTCGTAGATGGAATCATAGTAGCCAGTGAACGGCTCTCGAAATGGCATGACCACGAAGCAGGTTGATTCGCCTGATGAGACCGTCATGGCAACCAACCGGTAGAAGATTCAAACGTGAGGCCTTCGGTCAGGTTAGATAGAAAATTGGAGAGACAATGCCTTTGCAGGAAGTCGTTGATTGGTATGTCGTATCGACCGAAGAACGCGTCGAAATCTACGATCTCCCTTGGTGGCGCTTCGCTGCCTGCGGTTTCCCCGATGAACGAGAAGTCCAGCCATAAGGCTCCGTAGTCTCGGTTCGAGGGCGCCTCCATATTGAACACCTCTCTAACGATGCCTGCCGGAGAGCTATTCCATCGGCTAATCGAAATATCAACTCGACCAAGCTCGGGAAAGAGGTCCTCAGTGAACGAGACCAGATGCCCATCTTTTCCCGGCACTTTAGTGAGCAGAACGTTGAGCAAGCGAGAGTTTCGCTCCCTCTTTCGTCCGGCAGCTTTTTTGAATGTATGCAGCAGGAAACTGAATCCGTATGTCGCTCGGGTTGGGGTGACTCTGAGCTCGGAGCCATGACGTCTGTTGAGCGCTCCTTCGTATTCCTGTGTCACTGCTGCCACGAGGTCGTTCATGTGGGGCATAAACATCGTGTACCACCGATAGAATCTTTCCAGACTGGAGCCCGTGCGGCTTATCTTGAGAGTCCCGTCGGCAGAAATAACAATGACGAACCCGTGATCATCATCTGTGTAACGGATCGCGAGATCGTTATCCTCATTCAAGCGCTTCAACGAATCAAAACGATTCAGTTTTGCTGCGGCTAGTATTGCATACGTTTCTTCATACAGACGGTCGGCGATGCTCTCCTGAAGCGGCTTCGGATCTCCAAGAAAGTGCGGATATTGCGCAATGACTCGAAAGTCACGTATGTTTTGAAGATTAACGAAAATGTCGTCATTTGAGTATTCATGCCAAGGCAGTAGGAATCCATCGGCCCCGTGCTGGGAGAGAGTTGACTGTGGCATAGTGGTTTCCCGATCTTCGCAACTAATCGAATGAAAGGGCTGTGGTTCCGCACCTGCATCAGGCCTGGGTAGCCGCTGCATTGGGGCGGATGGAGTTATGCAAGCGATTTGATGGAACCATGCTCCCTAGATCGGTTTCTGGTGTTCTGGTAGTGGGAGTCACCGTACCGCCCGCCGTGACACGAACAAAAGGATTCGTGCTTACCATCAGGTCATAGTTCTCTTTCGCTGGTGGCCTGAGGTCTCCGCCGAAGCATTTCAAGATCGAGCTCTATCGGGTTCGATCGCTGATTTTGCTTGATTTGTTGGCAACGTCGCGGTGCGGGGGCGCGATTCATAGAGTCATCCGGTACGTCCGCGGCTGAAGCGAGGCGGGCTGCTCACGGCCGAACGCGAAACGCTATAGAGCGCACAGACAGGCAGCTACCGGTAGTCCGTTAGATCAAGATGTGGGCGCGGGTAGAAGCTTGGTGCGGGGGCTTCCGTCTGAAGGGTGTGTGAGGTGCTTCGCAGATTCCGGACAGTCGGCTACATAAGCTGACGGAAGTCTGGAAGGGGTAAGTGCGTGACGAGGCGTCGCAGGCGGTTCTCGCTGGAGTTCAAGGAAGAAGCCATCCGTATGGTGCTGGAGGGTGATCGGACGGTCGCGTTGGTGGCGCGGGAGTTCGACATCAACGCCGGCACCCTGGGCAGCTGGATGAACCGGCATCGGATCGCGAGTGCGCAGGAGGAGCAGCAGCCGGTGTCCGGGCCGGAGCGGGCCAGGATTCGGGAGTCGGAGTGGGAGAACGCCGAGCTGCGGGAGAAGCTGACGTTCTTGAAAAAGCGGCCGCCTTCTTCGCGGCGGACGGTCGATGACGCTCGCCAAGTACGAGCTGATCGATGCGGAGAAGGCTCGTCACGCGATCGCGAGGATGTGTGCCTGGCTGGGCGTGTCCTGCTCGGGCTTCTACGAGTGGCGTAGTCGGTCTCGGTGAACCCTTTGCGTTCGTTCTTGCGGCGCCGGTAGACCAGCATGCGGTAGATCAGCCGGGTCCGCTGTCCCGGCTTGAGGCAGATCAGCCCGGCCAGGATGACAGCTGGCGGCGGCGAGTCCATTGCGGTGTCCGGATGTGGACATCCGAATCGCGTCAACCAGAGGAATGCTTGGAACGTCCCACAGCGTCCGTTCACCGTCTCTGGAGCCGCTCCCATGGGCTACCCGCCTCAACCGCCACAGGATTCGTACGGCCAGCAGCCTTACGAGCACTCCGGCCCGCAGTATCAGCCGCAGTCGTACAGTCAGCCCGGCCCGCCGTATGGCCAGCCGCAGCGCAAGACCAACGGGCTCGCCATCGCGGCGCTCGTCACTGGGCTCACCGGGTTCATTACCTGCGGATTCACCAGTATCCTCGCCGTCATCTTCGGGCACGTCTCGTTGGCGCAGATCCGTCGCGACGGGACAGACGGGCGCGGCATGGCACTGGCCGGCACAATCCTGGGCTGGTTCCTTACGGGCGCGTGGCTGCTGTTCTGGGGCTTGTCGTGGGCGGGGTTCGTCTCGACCGCTCTGTACTCCGCCGCCGGTGGCGCCACTGTCCAGGCCGGGCCGGAGCGGACGCGGCTCGATGTGGACGAGCAGCCGGGCCAGGCCACCGACGCGCCGCCCGCGAGCGGCGAGCACAAGGTGGTACTCGAGGCCGTCGGTGCGGACGGGGCGACGTCCGCGGGCAACATCACCTACAGCCAGGATTTCAGTATCAAGCAGGAGCAGGGCGTCAAGCTCCCATACACCAAGGACCTCGCCTACGACGGCGATCAGCCGCACCTCTATTTGTGGGTGCAGAACGCGGGCACAGATGGCGTGGTGGAGTGCCGGATCAAAATCGACGGTGCGGTGGTGGGGGAGGCGAAGAGCAGCGGCCCTTACGGGGTGTGCACCGTGACGGCAGACAAGTCGTAGGACGACCTCGCGGGCTGAACCCGGAGTGCCGCCCGCGAGCATCCTCATCAGCGAGCGGCACCGGCAAGGGGTCGAGAAGGCGCACGTCCCGCTGAGCACATGCCCGGTTACGTGTTGTTGCAAAGTCTCTCTTCAAACGAGTAGCACTTGAGCTTGTTTCGCTTTGACGGATATCGGCAGCGTGATGGTGAGGCTGCCGCGACATCCTCGTGGTCAGCAGGGCTACACAGGATGAATGCGTAGAGTCTTAGCGTCGTGACGGATCGTTTCCGGTGCGGTACGACCGTGATATGCGCTACGGGCAAAGTGGCGGATACACGTCGCCTGAGCAAGAGCGGCGCGAGCGTGTACGACTGCAGCGGCCGAGTGGTTCGAGGCCGGGGAGTTGACCAGGGCGGTCGCTACACGATTACGGGTGCACGAGCGGTCGGTGACGCGCTGGCGTAAAGCGTGGAGCGAGGGTGGCGCTTCGGCGCTGCGCCGGTCTCGGTGGAGAAGCTGTCGGCCAAGCAATGGCAGCGGCTGGATACCGAGCTCCGGCGCGGGCCGCTGGCCTGGGGTTACGTCGAGGACCAGGGCTGGACTCTGGGCCGGGAGCCGCGTTGCGGCGCTCGGTCTCGTCGGCGTATGTTCAGGTCGCTGATCCATGAGCGGCGGGAACTTCCCATCCCTGTCTCGGATCAGATAGCGCGCCCGGCAGTCCGCATCGTCCAGGTCCATCACCAGACACTCCGTTCAATCGTGTCCTTCGCCGGGCAGGGTGATCGGTTCTCCGGTGGCGAACGATTCGTTGGCGGCCAGCCCGATGGCCAGGGCGCGGGCGCCGTCGCGCTCGTTCGCGAGCTCCACAGGGGAGGGCACGTCGTCGAACATCGCGGCGAGCATGCGTTGGTCGGCGCCGCCGTGACCTTCGTGGACGACCGTCACGGGGATGTCGCGCGGCGGCGCCCACAGGGGGCGCACGCGGATCCGCGCCCCGCCGGAATTGGGTGGGGCGACGTCGCCGTGCAGCGCCCCCGACCCGGCGGTGACCCCCGTGCCGGGATCGGCCCACTGGGTCTCCTCCACCTCCAGTTCCATACGTCCCCGGGTGCCGTTGAACATGACCCGGTACCCCTCCCAAGGGGAGTACGCCGTGAGGTGGTAGGTCATCGTGGCACCGCTCGCGTAGGTCACGAGGACCGCCATGTCGTCCTCGATCGTGATGCCGTCGCCGAACACGTTGAGGTCGCGGACGTAGCCGTCCTCGTGCTCGGCGTTCAGGTACAGCTCTCTGAGCTGGTCGTTCGCGGCGAGGTCGAGGGCGAAGGGATCACTCGCGGCCTCGGGCGAGCCATGTGCGCGCTCGTAGCCGCGCGCGTACGCGGACCCGCGCCCGTAGAAGGCGAGTCTGCCCTGGCCGTAGACGCGGCGCGGCACGCTGTCCAGCCACCAGTTCACCAGGTCGAAGTGATGTCCGGACTTGTGCACCATCAGGCCGCCGCTGTTGGCTCTGGAACGGTGCCAGCGCCGGAAGTAGTCGGCGCCGTGGCGGACGTCCAGAAGCCACTCGAAGTGCACCGACAGCACCTCGCCGATCTCGCCCGCGCGCAGGAGCTGATGGACCCTCTCATGCACCGGGTTGAACCGGTAGTTGAAGGCCACCGTGAGGCCGGAGCCGGTGCGGTCCACGGTGTCCAGGATCCTGCGGCAGCAGGCGGCATCGGTGGTCATGGGCTTCTCTGTGATCACTCGGCACCCCGCTTCGAGCGCGGGCACGATGTAGGCGTCGTGCAGGGCGTCGACGGTGGTCACCACCACGGTGTCGACCTCCTTGAGCAGCCCTGAGTACTCCTCCGGCCGCGCCATGGCAGCGGGAGGCCGGCCCAGCTCGGTGATGAGCCGGTTGTGCACCGTCATGCGGGTCCGGTTCGGGTCGCACAGGGCGACGAGGTCGACGTGCTCGCGCCGGGCGAGTGCCTGGGTGAAGAGCTGGGCGCGCAGGCCGGTGCCGACGATCGCGGCGCGCGAGGAACAGGACATGGAGCTCCTTATTGCTTGACGGCGCCGGCCAGCCCGTTCACGAAGAACCTCTGCAGCACCAGGAAGATGGCGATGATGGGGGCGAGGGTGATCACTGAGCCGGCGCACAGCAGCGTCCAGTCGGTGGAGTTCTCGCCGATGAAGGCGTACATCCCGACGCCCAAGGTGCGCAGTTCGGGGCGGGCGAGAGTGAACACGAGCGGGATGAAGAAGCTGTTCCACGCCGAGATGGCGGTGAACAGGCCGACCGTCGCGAGCATCGGGCCCGACAGCGGCAGCATGATCCGCCAGAAGACCTGGTGGAAGTTGGCGCCGTCCACGCGGGCGGCGTCCTCCAGCGAACGGTCGATCGCCCGGAAGTAGCCCATGAACAGGAACGTGCCGAAGACGATCCCGCCGGCGGACTGCATGATGATGATCGACCAGAGGCTGTTGAGCAGGCCGAGCCCGTTCATGATGTCGAAGACCGGGATGATGGTGTACCCGTGCGGCAGGAACACCGTCCCCGCCACCGCGACCAGGACGATCCCCTTGCCGGGGAACTCGGTGCGGGCCAGCGTGTAGCCGGCCATGGCGGTGACGAGCAGGGTGATGATCACCGTGCTGACCGTGATCGTGAGCGTGTTGAGGAAATACTGCCCGAAGGACGCCCCCTGCCAGGCCTCCCCGTAGTTGGACCACAGCGGCGTGCCGGGCAGCGGGTCCAGGCCACGCCCGAAGAACTCGTCGGTGCTCTTCAGCGAACTGCCGAGCGTCCACACGAACGGATAGAGCCAGGCCACCCCGCCGAGGAGCAGGAACACGTGGGTCAGCCACGGCGCGCGCCGGGTCATGCCCGACCTCCCCTGCGCTTGACCAGCACTCGCAGGACGAGAGCCTGGACCACGGCGAAGACGATGAGCAGCACCCCATAGAAGAACGAGGCCGCCGAGGCCAGGCCGATGTCCCGTTCGACGGTGGCGCCGCCGAACCCGCCGAACGCCAGATGGTAGATGTAGGTGTTGACGACCTCGGTGGCGAAGTACGGCCCCCCGTTGGTGAGCACCTGCACGAGGTCGAAGACCTGGAACGAGCCGATGATCGCCAGCAGCACGATGACGACCCCCACCGATCGCAGCATGGGGACGGTGATGTAGCGGAAGCTCGCGAAGCGGCCCGCCCCGTCCAGCCTGGCCGCCTCGTACAACTCCTCGGGGATCGTCTGCAGGCCCGCCAGGAAGTACACCAGGTTGTAGCCGAGCGTGTGCCAGATCCCGACCGCGATGATGATGATCATCGCGAAGCTCGGGTCGCCCAGCCAGTCGATGTAGTCGTCGGTGAGGCCGACCGACATCAGCAGGTCGTTGACGATGTCGCCGAAGTTGGAGAAGAGCAACTGCACGACGACGCCGACGACCGCGGCCGAGGTCACCACGGGGAGGAAGAACACGGTGCGGTAGAAGGTCCGCCCGCGCAGCCGCCGGTTGTTCAGCACCAGGGCGAGCGCGAGCGCGAGGACGAGCTGGACCGGCACCACGATCAGCACGTAGAGGAACGTGTTGCGCAGGGCTGCCCAGAAGATGGAGTCCGTCATCACGCGGGAGAAGTTGCCGAGCCCGACGAAGTCGCCCGGCTCGCCGATCCCGTCCCACCGGTAGAAGGTGTAGCCGAGTGAGGCGATGATCGGATAGATCACGAACGCCAGCAGCAGCACCAGCATCGGCAGGACGTACAGGTAGGACCAGCGGGCCGCGGCGATCCGCCGCCGCAGGCGGGACGTCCCGCCCGCGGCCAGGGCGCGTGGTCCGCCGGTCAGTTGAAGATCTGTCACCACATCATCCGCGCTTGGTCGTGTACGGCTTGGCGATGTCCCAGTCGGCGAAGACGTAGTCGTCCATGCTGACCTTGGCCCCTTGCCCGCGCGCCTTGGTCACGGCCTCGGTCATGGCCGCGTTGACCCGGTCTTCGAGCTCCTTGAGCGCCTGGGGCACGTTCTTGAGCTGACCGGTGTAGATGCCCGCTGCCACGTCGGGCAGGTCCGGCTGGACGGCCCCCACCTCGACCTTGGTGATCTCCGGGTTGCGGATCTCGGGCACCGGGCCGACCAGGGCGGTGCCGGCCATGGCGACGTACTGCTTGAACGTGGGCGAGGTCACCGTGGCCGCGTCGTTGTTCTCGGGGTAGACCGACAGGCCGTAGCCGCCCTGCACCCAGCGCTTGCCGGCGGCGGCACCGTAGAACCAGTCGAGCCAGGCCCACGCCCGGTCGGGGTCCTTGGCCTTGGCCGAGATGGCCATCAGGTAACCGCCAGGCGGTCCGTAGAAGAAGCCCCGCGGAGTGCCGGTCGGTGACGGGAGCGTCATGAGGCTGTAGTCCTTGAACCCGGCCTCCTCCCAGGGGGCCTGGTTCCACACCCCGCCGACGATCATGCCGAACCGGCCCTTGGAGAAGAACGCCCTGGCCTGCTCGTCGGAGATGCTCATCGAATTGGGGTAGAGGTAACCGTGGTTCTTCCAGTCGAGCAGCAGGGCGAGGAAGTCGGCGTAGTTGCGGTCGGTGCCGTACGTCCATTTGCCGGTGCGGTAGTCGACGCTCTGGGTGCCCCCGGGCGACCCGGCGGCCCGGCAGAACAGCTCGATCAGCCACGGCAGTGCTCCCTTCTGCGCGTTGCCGAAGCCGAGGCCGAAGACCTTGCCGCCGCTCCTGGAGGTGATCGCCTCGGCGGCCCGTGTGATGTCGTCCCAGGTCTTCGGGATGAAGACGGTCCCGTCGGGGTTGGTCAGGCCGGCCTCCTTGAAGACCCCGTTGTGGATGTAGAGCTGCAGCGCCGGCGCCAGGGCCTTGAAGGGCGCGGAGTAGACCTTCCCGCCGATGACGTTGACGCCCTCGACGAAGCTGTTGTCGGGGAAGCGTGATCGCCACTGCGGCGTGGCCCACTTGTCCAGGGGCATCAGCCACCCCTCGCCCACCGGGGCCTCCAGGTCCGGCGAGGTGGGCAGCAGGAAGACGTCCGGGGCGGTGCCGCTGCGGAAGGCCAGCGAGAGCAGGTCGAAGTACTTGTCGGTGACCTGGGTGGTCTTCTTGATCGTGGCCTTGCCGTTGGCCTGCTGGAAGAGCTTGATCTCGGTGTCGACCCACGGTGCCTGGCTGACGTACCAGTCCCAGTACGCGAGCGTGGCGCCCGACGCGGGACCGGCGTCCGGTTCCGGTGCGCCGCAGCCGGTGAGGAACGCGGCCCCGCCTGCGGCGACGGCCGCCCGCAGGAGGTCCCGGCGGCTGAGCTGAATGGCTGACATGGTCTTTCCTTTCGATGGGGCCCCTTCGATGGGCTGGGGTCAGCCGACGACCACGGTGATCGCCTTGCCTGTGATGGCCGACATCGAGACGGCGACCTCCTTGGTGACGCCGCCGGCGGTGACCTTCACGGTGTAGTCGCCGAGGAAGCCGCGTACGGTGGCCGATCCGGTCGTCCCGGTCGTGGCCGACGCGTTGGTCCACCACGTGCCGTAGATGAGGTCGCGCCAGGCCGTGGCGTTCGGCTTGGGACTCCAGTCGGTACGGAACAGCGCACGCTTGGGATCCCAGGTGTCGCCCTCCCAGAACCCGAAGGTGCTGACCCCCGTGACCTGCGGCATGCTGAACATCAGGGTGAGGAAGTCACGCGTGTAGTCGGCTTGGAGCTGCTCGTCGGTGGTGCCGACGTCGAACTCGGTGATGGCGATCGGCAGGCCGGGCGCTCCGGCCTTGTTGATCAGCGTGACCAGGTCCGCGGGCGGGGTGAGCTGCTCGCCGGCGAAGTGGCCCTGGATGCCGATCCCGCCGATGGGCGCGCCGCCGTCCTTCAGCGAGCGGACGAGAGCGGAGAACTGGTTCTGATGGCGGAGCTCCCAGCCGTTGTCCTCGATGATGTCGTAGTCGTTGAGGTAGAGCTTCGGGCCCGGGTCGGCCTGGCGGGTCAGCCGGAACCAGCGGCCGATCTCGCCGTCGCCGAGCACGTTCTGCACGTCGTGGTTGGCGTACGCCTCGTTGGCCACGTCCCACTCGTCGATCGTGCCGGCGAGCGTGCGCGCCTCGTCGGTGATGTGCGCGTCGATCCTGGCACGCAGCGCGGCGGGGTCGTTCCTCAGGCCGCAGACATCGGCGGGCATGTTCCCGCACGACGGCCAGATCAGGGTGTGGCCGCGGACGAACAGGCCGTGGTCACGTCCCCACTGCAGCGCGGGCAGGGTGTACGTGGCGCGCTCGGTCAGGTTCTCCCAGTGGTTCCATTTGAGGTTGTTGCCGAGCGTGAACTGGTTGAAATTGGCCAGCAGCGTGTCGCGGTACTTCTGCCCCGCGGTGTTCTGGGTCATCATTCGCACGCCGTCCGCGGCCGAGCCGAACTTGAAGGCGTGCCTGGTCATCTCCGCCCGGACGGTGGCTCCCGGGACGAGGTGCCCCTGGGAGTCCACGACCTTGACGTAGAGGTCGCCCTTACGGTTGCGCTCGATGCGGTCGGCCGCGGCGGCCCGCCACGCGGCGTCCGCCTCACGGCCGGCGTAGGTGGACTTCGGCCAGCCGGCCGGGGTCCCGGCCCCGTACCGCAGCACCGACACGCCCGCGATCTGCAGCACCTGAGGGCCGTAGCCGAGCCAGAAGTTGACGCGGACCTGCCCGGCCGCGTAGTCGGCGGCCATCCGGAACGGGAGCTGGAAACGCTGCCAGGCAGGCCCGAACTTCATCGCCGCCTGGGTGGACTTGCTGTAGCTCCCGCCGTTCTGCTCGAACACGAAATGGGCCAGGCCGGATCCGGAGGCGGTCGGGGTGACCGACCGCGCCCAGAACGTCGCCAGCATCGCCTCGTCCTTGACCGTGGGCTGGGCGGACGGGGCGCCCACCCCGAAGGAGTACTCGCCGTCCAGGCCGGTCGAGGACGGTTGCCCGGTCACCGTGACCTGGAGCGCCTGGTCGAAGCCGGGCTGGCCCTGAACGGGGACGATCTTGGTCTGTGGTGCCGGACTCCCGGTGAACTGGGTGAAGGCCGCCAGGGTGTCGGCCGGCATGATCTCGGTCGGGGTGTCCGCGGCGGCCGCGGGCGGGGTCAGTCCCAGTGCCGCGAGCAGCACCGCGGAGATGGCGTGGGCCATCATTGAGCGACCCATGAGGTGGGGTCCCTTCTGTCGACGGGCAGGGGGATTTCGACCGGCGCCCCCATGGGCGCCGGCCTTCGCTTCGTCGATGTGGAAGTACGGTCAGGCGGGAGCGGGGCCCGTGCTGTCCCGGACGATGAGGGTGGTGGGCAGGTGGACGCGGGCGGCCGCCTGGCCTTCCGCGCCCGGGGAGATGGTGGCCAGCAACATCCGGGCCGCCTGCGCGCCCATCTCCTCGAACGGCTGGCTGACCGTGGTGAGAGCCGGCTTGACGTGCGCCGACGACGGTATGTCGTCGAAGCCCACCACCGACAGGTCCTCGGGCACCCGCAGGCCGCGGTCGGCCGCGGCCTCCATGGCGGCGTAGGCGGTGACGTCGTTGTGCGCGAACACCGCCGTCGGCCGGTCGGGGTGGCCCAGCAGGTCGCGCATCAGCTCGCGGGCTTTGGGCGGCTCGAACTCACTCCGCGGCGTGAGCGTCGGGTCGAGCGGCACCCCGGCCTCGCTCAGGGCGTCCTCGTAACCGCGCTGCCGGTCCTGGCAGCACGGGTACGTCGCCGGCCCGGCGAGCGAGGCGATCCGCCGGTGGCCCAGGTCGAGCAGGTGGCGGACCGCGCCGTGGGCCCCCTCGTAGTTGTCGGCCTCGACCGACGGCAGGTCGAAGTCGGAGCCGAGGGTGTTGACCAGGACCACGGGCACACCGTGCTCGTGCAGGTCGAGCAGCGGTTTCATGGCCTGGTCCTGGCTGATCACCACAACGCCGGCCGACAGGCCCGAGGCGAGCATGCGCTCGATCACCGGCCCGTAGTCGCGGTCGTTGGTGCTCGTGTAGAGGATGATCTCGTACGGCGTGCGCTCGATGACGGACGCGACCCCGAAGTTGATCGGGGCCACCATCCGCCACGTCAGCCCGGGCACGATCATGCCGATGAACGGCAGCCGCCCCTTGGCCAGCGCGCTCGCCGTGGCGCTGGGCACGTAATTGTGCTCCCTGATGACCGCCAGCACCCGCCGCCTGGTCGCAGAATCGACCCGCGCACTGTTATTGATCACCAGTGACACCGTTGACTTCGATACGCCGGCCAAGCGTGCGATATCGCGGATCGTGACTTTCTCCATGCACGTTCCCCAGACTCCGCCCGGCCTTATGTCAAACCGGTCCAACACGTTTCCTGGACGGTAGCGCTGGACCGGTTCGATGGCAATACCCGAGTGAAAACCGGGCGTAACTCGCCGGAAACCTTCCCGGTCTCGGCGAACCAGCTGCTCTACAAGCCGCGGGCGTCCGCGCTGCCAGCGGCTGTGGCCGGCCTCACCTGATCACCTCGCCGGCCTCGCGGGGACGGCCGTCCACGGTGACGGTGCCGGAGACCGTTGAGACGTCGATCGTGTGCTCGCGGTAGACCAGCCCGGTGAGCTCCAGGCCCCCGTCGGGTAGAGCGGCGGGGAGGGCGACCAGGCCGCCGTCGGGCTGGAAGCGCACACCCGCCGCGCCGGTCAGGATCGCCTCCGCGCCGGCCAACCCGGCGACGATGTTGACCCGCCGGCCGGCGGGCGGCGCGGCCGGGCGGTCGCAGTAGTGCTCCTGGGGGAAGTAAGGAAAGTGCCGCCCCATCCAGAGCAGCCGTCGCATGACCTCCCAGCCCAGGGACGGCTCGCCGCGTTCCCAGAGCGCCAGGGCGAGCTGCGGGCCCTCCCCGGTGTACGCGCCGCCACCCGACCAGTCGGTGTCGCCGAGCTCGTAGTGCAGCCGGTCGTCGGCGGCCACGGCACTGACGCCGTACGGCGCGAGGAACGAGCCGTCACGCAGCCTGCTGAGCATGGCCCCGGCCATCTCCGGCGTGCAGGCGCCGTTCCGCATCGCGTCGAACGCCTGGACGTGCTGGACGAGCTCGGTGTGCCCGTCCGGGTAGCGGCAGCGGAACCAGCCTTCGCTCTCGTCCCACAGCTCGCGGGCGATCGCGCTCCTGATGTCACGGGCCCGGGAGCGGAGCTCGCCGGTCGGCAGCCGGGCGCCGGACAGCTCCGACAGCTCGGCCAGCCGGTCGAGGCACCAGGCGCGTTCGGCGTTGGGGCTGGCGACCACGTGCTCCCAGCCGGCGCCGCGCATTTCCAGCAGGTTGTGCTGGGTGCCGTAGTCGCGTAGCGCGCCGGCGGGGGTGAAGCGGGCGTCCAGCCCTTCCACCAGGTCGTGCAACTGGGTGACCAGGGCGGGGGAGAGGCCGTGGTGCGCGGCGACGGCGGTGGCGAGGGTGACCAGGGACCAGCCGCTGTAGGCGTACGGGACGCCCAGGCCCGTCCCGTCGGGGGCGAGCGCGTAGTGGTGGGTGAGATCCACCTTCATCAGGGATTCCAGGACGTCGGTGCCGGCCTCGCCGAGCATGAGCATGAGCAGGTGAGGGGCGTACCCGCCGGTGTCCCACGCGTAGGAGCACAGCGCTCCGCCGTCCAGCCCCGAGGTGGCCACGAAAGGCGAGGTGATGAAGCCGGGGTTGTCCCACAGGCAGACCAGCCCGCTGGCCAGAGAGCCGCGCCAGTACGGCTCCAGCCCCGGGATGTCGCTGGACAGCCGTGGCACGCGGGCGAGCGCCGAGGCCAGCCGCCGCCGCGTTTGCGCGCCTGACCGGGCGGCCAGCTCCCGGGGCCGCCCTGGCGCGGATCCGGCGCCCGCGCGGACGGCCAGCGCGAACACCGCAGTCCCACCCGCCGGGACGTCCTGGCGCAGCCCCTCGTGGGACAGCTCGACGGTGACGTCCCCGGCCCGCCAGGCCCACCGGCCGGTGCTCGCTGCCTTCGGTCCAGGCTCGGGCGGGACCCAGCCCCATTCGCCCAGCGGGACGCGGCGCGGTCCTCCCGGATCGGCCTGCGGGTGGAGGGCCACGGTGACCTCCCGCCCGGCCCGGTTGGTGATCTCCACCTCCAGGACGAACCCGGCCTGCCCGTACAGCGGGGTGAGGGTGCTCCGCACCTGGAACGACAGCAGTTCCCCCTGGTGACGGCGGTGGTACGTGCCCAGCCTGACGATCCGGCCCGGCTGCCAGGTGCCGCCGGCGTGGAGCAGGCCCACCCCGGCCACGCCGGGCGCCGCACCGTCGGCGATCCGGTGCCCGTCCGCCTCCAGCTCGACGGCGAGCCCGGCGTCGGGAGCCGCGTACGGCGGCGCGAACCACCCGCCGACCCCGCACACCGAGCCCGGCGGCGCGTGGACGGTGGTCCAGCCGCTGGAGACCCAGGTGTGGCCGGGCGCCACGCTCTGGCGCAGATCGAAGGCGAACTCGTCAACGGCATATGGCATGCGTCAATCCCTTGCCTGAGGATGGCTGGTTCGGCGGAAGGAGATCACTCGGAAGGGCGCGGACGACCGATGGCCCCGGCGCTACATGACCGATGCTGACATCGGCCCGTACTCGTCGCAAGAGTTACGTCCGAGTTGCTTCCGTTTTCGCTCGCGTATTGCTATCGAACCGGTCCAGCGTTATCTTGGCGAGAAAGATGCTGGACCGGTTCGATAAAAGGCTGAAGGCCACCGGACAACGTGCCTGGAAAATCGGGGTCCGTCGGTTTTCGAGGCGTCGTCATCCACTCAGGGGGTTCCGCCCCGCCGCGCATGTTGGGAGAGCCCGATGAGCGACATCCTCGAGCGATTCGACCGTGACGGCTACGCCGTCTTCCGCCACGTCATCGATCCGGAACTGGTGCGGGAGGCGGCGGGCCACGTTGATTGGCTGCAGCACCGGCACCCGGATCTGCGACCCGAGCAACTCGGCCACACACTGCTGCGCGACGACCCGTTCTGGCTGCGGTTGGTCTCCGATGACCGGCTGCTGGACATCGCGCAGACCTTCATCGGCCCGGACATCGCGCTGTTCGCCTCGCACTACATCAGCAAGCCGCCGTACTCAGGACAGGCGGTGCTCTGGCACCAGGACGCGGCGTTCTGGCCGCTGGATCCGATGCGGGTGGTCACGCTCTGGCTGGCCGTTGACCACTCAACGCCGGAGAATGGTTGCGTACGGCTCATCCCCGGCAGCCACCGCGGCGCCATCCAGGCGATGCGCTCCAACACGGCGGTGGACAACGTTCTCGGCGAGGAGATCGCGGCCGAGGTGGACGAGTCGGCGGCCATCGACATGGTGCTGGCGCCGGGCGACGTCGAGGTACACCACCCGAACATCGTGCACGGCAGCAGCGCCAACACCTCACCAAGGCGGCGGTGCGGGCTGACCATCCGCTACATTCCGACTTCGACCCGTATCACGGCCGACGAGCAGCCCTACCCGAGCGCCTTCCACCTGCGCGGCGAACCCGGCGTGAACGCCTATCAGCCTTGGCCTCATTTCGACCAGGCACGGCATTACCGTTTCACGGGGGCGGAGGGTCGCGCGGAGGCGGGAAGGGGGTGAGGAACCGTGGAGGAGCATGGGGCCGCGCCGAGCTCGCTGATCTCGGCGTCGCTGGTCCTCCCCGGCAGGCACCTGAGCCCAGTCGAACGGCACCCAAGCCGTCGCCATCCCCACCGGCAGCTCTTCGTCGATCGGATCCTCATCCAGCCACCCCACCATCTCACTGCAGTGGGGTCGAAGTCAGCACGAGCACGCACGTCACCCCTGTAGACACCGATGCGGGGTTACTTCATGACCCGTGCGCACTCGCGTGCCGAGCGACCGCAGCGGGCTTCGAGCAGGACGTCATCGGTCGAGCTCGTGTTACGAGCTTTCGTCGGGCCCGAATGTCTCCGTGACCAACTGGGTGTCCATGTACTCACGGACCTCCTGGATGAGTCCGTCCTGGAATCGGAAGACCCAGCAGTAGTTGTTGTCGTACCTGCGACCGTCGGCCAACTCGTTACGTCCCGAGTGTTCCACCACCACGAAGTCACCGTCGCCGTGGATGTAGTGCATCTCACTGCTCGACGAGGGGCTGAGCGTTTCCCGTGCTCCTCCGAACAGGGTGTCCACCACCAGCTGTTTGCCCTCAAACGTCCTGGACCACTGATTGACCCCCATCCAGCGCCAGGTGACGTCCTCGGCCATCGCGTCGAAGAGCGGCCCGACTCTGCCCTGCGACATCGACCTCATGATGTCGTGCATACGTTCCTTGGAATCCATGGGCCGACATGGTATCGACCAGCAGGGACCCGTCCCAGACGCCCCCCGCACGCCGGCCTGGCCTGTGCCCTGGTCGCGGGAGTCGATGTGGTGGCGCCCGAGCAGGTCACCGTGAGGATGCTCATTGCGGTGAGGCCAAAGGGACGCGATCGCCGCAGGTGAACGACCACAGCGGTGGCGGGCGGCCGTAGGCGACCTCGCCCGCCACCGGCCGGCGGTCACACGTCCCAGGTGACCGGGAGGCTCGTGACCCCGTAGATGTCCGCGGTCTCCGGGCGCAGGGCAACCTCTTCGGCCGGTACGGCCAGGCGCAGGGTGGGCAAGCGGCTGAGCAGCGCGGGCAAGGCGACCCGCATCTCGACGCGGGCCAGCTGCCGGCCCAGGCACTGATGGATACCGTGACCGAAGGCCAGGTGCCCGCCGTCCCGCCTGCGCAGGTCGAGCACGTGAGGATCGGCGAAGCGCTCGGGATCGCGGTTGGCGGTGTTGATGGACAGGACGACCATCGTTCCGGCCTTGATGGTCTGGCCGCCCACCTCGACGTCCTCCAGGCGGATCGACAGGGCGCCGCTGCTGCGTGTGGTCCGGCAGCCCGTCGCCGCCCGGCGGCCACTCGGCCTTCTGCGCGTAGACGGCCGCGTTGGGGTACTTGCGCAGCAGGTCGCCGCGGATCACCAGCACCAGGTCGTCCCGGCCGCGGGCGTTCGTGCCCAGCTCCTGAAAGCGCCCCCGGTCCTGAGCTGGCACGCCCAGCAGCTCACAGATCACGATGCGGGGGATGGGCTTGGCGTACGCGGTCACCAGGTCCGTCGGCGGACCTGCCTTCTCCATGGCGTCCAAGTGCTCGGCGGTGATCTGCTCGACGCGCTCGGTGAGCAGCCGCATCCGCCGGACGGTGAACCTGCCCACCAGCGGCTTGCGGTAGCGGCTGTGCTGCGGATCGTCCATCAGCAGGAACTCGCCGGGGGGAACCCCGCGCCACTGAGGTCGATCAGCGGGTGGTGGCGCATGAGCTCCTTGCGTGAGCTGAAGCGAGGGTCGGCCACGACCGACCTGAGCAGGTCGTAGCCGGTGATCAGCCAGCCCTCGTGTCCGTCGGGGAAGGGGAAACGGCTGATGGGGCTGTGCCGACGTGCCTCGATCAGCTCTGCCGGTGGGTCAAAGGGGCAGCCGGATCGACGTGCCGTCGGCAGCTTCGTGACGGTGTGTTCCATGGTCATTCCTCTTTCGGCTTGAGTTCTGCTCCCGATGGTTCGTGACCGTCTCTGCACTTCCAGAACAAGTCGGTAAAGGCGGCTAAAGATGGAGCGTGTCGTGCGGCGTCACCGGCCTGCGGCGATACCTGTTCATCGCGGGCGGGGAACGCCACCACCGTCACGGTGACGCCGCCCTGCTGAGCGATCAGGCATGAACAGGCGGTCCAGGTAGTAGTCGATGATCTTGGTGGCGGCGGCGCGGCTGCGCTGCCCGCTCAGGACGCTGGAGGTCAGGCCGTTGGCGAGAGCCAGCAGGCTGGCGACTTCGGTGCGCGGGTCACGATCGGCGGCGATGTCCCCGGCCTGCTGCGCGGCGGCAAGCCGTACGGTGAGGAAGTTTTCCAGTGCGTTGGGCAGAGTGACCCCGACCGCGGCGAGCGCCGGGTCGGTGAGGGCGGCGGTGTAGTAGGCGGTCCAGGCGATGGAGTCCAGACGGCTCTGCTCGTCGGAGGGAAGGGCCGCGTCAAAGACGGCGTCGAAAACGGCTCGCGGTGTCAGCTCGCCCGCGGCAGCGGCGGCCCGCTGCTTGACGCGGCGGTCCAGGCGGGCGCCCAGCTCGGTGAGGCCGGACTCGAGCAGGGCCTGCTTGTTGGTGAAGTAGTACTGCACGACGCGCAGCGAGACCCCGGCCTCGGCGGCGATCTCACGCATCGACACCGCCTGCAGGCCGCGGGTGCTGGCGATGCGCAGCAGCGCCTCGGTCAACTGGCGCCGCCGCGCATCATGATCCACCTGTCGGGGCATGCCCGTTTCCTACCTGTTGTCCGTGCTGTGCTTCGGCGTTGCGGTCCCGGGCCGCGCCTGGCCGGGAAAGGTGAGGATCCGCTCGGCGACCAGGTCCGGAGCTTCGACGGGCAGCGAGTGCCCGGTGCCGGGCACGATCTCCACCCGCCAGGACGGCGCGATGCCGGCCAGCCGTGCGGCCACCGCCCGCGCGTCGTGCAGCGTGCTGCGGGCACCCAGCAGCACCTGCACGGGCACGGACACCTCGCGTATCTGCTCGTCGGTGTAGGCGGGCGGGATGAGCACGTGCCGGCGGAAGGACCATCCGCCCGCCCTCGCCAGCCTGATCAGCCCATCCTCGCGCAGCACCCCGTTGCCCACGACGCCGGTCATGCGGTGGCGCAACGGACGCGGAAGCATGGAGGCTATGGCGCAGGCAAGGGCCCACCGGACGAACCGCCCGGTTATCGGCGCGAAGCCGCCCGGGTCCACCAGCGTCAGCGCCGCGACCCGGCCGCCCCCGCCGCGTTGCTGTTCAGCCGCGGCCCATACCGCGGTCCAGGCGCCGGCGGAGAAGCCCGCCACGTGTGCGCGCTCGGCTCCGACCGCGGCCAGGACGTCGGTGAGCCAGCCGCCGACCTCGGCACCGGTCGCGAGCGTCCGCCGCTGGACCGAGCGGCCCGGCTCGCCGAGCGGGTCGACGGCAAGGACCGGACGCGTGCGCGCCAGCGGCTCGATGTAGCGATACCAGCTCAGCGCGTTCCCGCCGGCGCCGGCCACGAGGACCACGGGGTCACCCGTGGCGGGCCCGGCCCGGTGGATCCGCACGGTGCCGGCGCGGGTCTCCACGTCGGTGGCGTCCACCGGCACCGGCCACAGCTCGCCGAGCACTCGGTCATAGACGGCGTAGTACTTGTCACGGGCAGAGTCGCTGGTGAAGGCGGAAGGCCGGTCAGGAATGCGCACGGTGACCCCATCTCCGGAATGGATACAGTCGTATCCTAATCCACCCCCCATAGCGCCGGGATCAGGGAGGGCGAAATGCCCACTGAGCACGGAAA